>JAPLFH010000056.1 GCA_026390815.1 Ignavibacteriales bacterium
TATTTTTCCTTCTTCTATCTCCTTTACTACTTTTTGTTTAAAGGCCCTACTATAACGTTTGATTATTTTTTCCTGCACTGTTTTGTCCTCCGAACTTAAGTTTTTTATTTTTCATGTGTAAACTTAACTCCGGACAACACACTACGTTCTTAGTTCTACGTTCTTAGTTCTACACTACCACGTTTTCTCTATATTCTCCAAATACTTCGCGCAGTGTGTTGCAAATTTCTCCAATGCTCGCATAGGATTTTACCGCATCAACAATAAAAGGCATCAAGTTATTTTCACCTTCTGACGCCGTTTTAAGCGCTCTAAGTTTTTCAGTCACTTCAATATTGTTTCTTTCTGAACGAACTTTACTCAGGAATTTCATTTGTTCTTCCTGGACTTTCATATCAATCTTAAGTAAGCCTGTTGGCTCTCCTTCTTTAACCTGGAATTTATTCATACCAACAATTATCCTTTCACCCTTTTCCATCTCTCGGGTAAATTGATAGGAGGCTTTTTGTATCTCGCCTTGCACATAACCATTTTCAATTGCTTCAATCATTCCGCCTAATGCATCAATCTTTCCGATGTATTCTTCTGCTTCTTTTTCAATTTGATTTGTTAAAGTTTCGATATAGTAAGAACCTGCCAACGGATCGATTGTATTTATCACTCCGCTTTCATATGCAACAATTTGCTGTGTGCGTAAAGCTATCCTAACTGAATCCTCTGTTGGAAGAGCAAGAGCTTCATCGCGCGAATTTGTATGCAAACTTTGTGTTCCGCCAAGTACAGCAGCCAAAGTTTGAATTGTAACCCGTACGATATTATTATCAACTTGTTGGGCGGTTAAAGTAGAACCAGCCGTTTGTGTATGGAAACGAAGCATCATCGATTTTGGTTTTTTTGCTACAAATCTATCCTTCATAATTTTAGCCCACAATCTTCTTGCGGCTCTAAACTTAGCAACTTCTTCCAGCAAATCATTGTGGGAGTTAAAGAAGAAAGAAAGCTGTCCAGCAAATTCATCAATATCAAGTCCAGCTTTTATTGCTGCATTAACATAAGCGATACCATCTGCTAATGTAAATCCAACTTCCTGTGCAGCGGTTGAACCAGCTTCTCTTATATGATATCCGGAAATTGAAATTGTATTCCACTTTGGAACTTCTTTGGAACAGAATTCAAAAATATTTGTAATCAATCTCATAGAAGGTTTTGGTGGAAAAATATAAGTACCGCGGGCAATATATTCCTTTAAAATATCATTTTGAATTGTACCAATAATTTTATCTCTTGTAACACCTTGTTTTTCTGCAACTCCAATATACATTGCCAGGAGCACGGAAGCCGGGGCATTGATTGTCATCGATGTAGAAACTTTATTTAATGGAATTTGATCAAATAAAATTTCCATATCTGCAAGTGTATCAATGGCAACTCCCACCTTTCCAACTTCGCCATTAGCCATTGGATCATCACTATCATAGCCAATTTGTGTTGGAAGATCAAAAGCAACAGATAAACCCGATTGCCCCTGTGCAAGTAAATATCTATATCTTTCATTTGATTCTTTGGCGTTTCCAAATCCAGCATATTGCCGCATAGTCCAGAATTTTCCACGGTACATGGTTGGTTGAACTCCACGCGTAAATGGATATTGTCCAGGAAAACCGAGTTCTTCAACATAATTTTCTTGATTTATATCGTTTGGAATGTAAAGTGGCCTTACAGGATTAAAAGAAGCAGTTGTAAATTCTTTTCTTTGTTCGGGAAATTTTGATATGGTCTTATTATAATTGTTATCTTCCCAAACCTCATAAGCGGTCTGGACTTTTTGCCGAAGTTCTTCTAGGTTAGGCATCATCTTCCTCTAAATAATTTTCAGATACTTTTAATTGCAAGTTATATGCCTTTAAGATAATGACATCTAATTATGATACAAGCATAAAAAAAATCAATAAATTTAGTTTTTCCAAACAATAATTATTTATTTTGCCATTAATGATTCTCAATTATTGGAATGAATGGGGGGAAAATAGAAAATTATTTTATTTTCGAAAATAAGTTAAACCCAACTTGATTTATTTGATGGTTATCTATATTTTTACACCACGAAATATTATTCCGCGATAGCTCAATGGTAGAGCACTCGGCTGTTAACCGAGATGTTGTAGGTTCGAGCCCTACTCGCGGAGCCAAAGGTGTCTGGTGTGCTAACTGGTTTACAAACCCCACTTTTTATTTCCGACCACAATTTTTCATACTTCCCATCACCCGTATTTTCAGTTCAATAACGCCATCAGTCTCTCCACTCTTAAATGAAAGAATGAAATAAACGGTTTATTAAAGAATCGGCAGGTTGATGTCCCTCAGTAGAAATTTCAAACTTCAAATAGTAGTTACCTTTCTCATCCACTATTTATAAAATAGTATTGGTGCCGCCAATATCAACACCAAGCATAACTTGTTTTAAACTCATAAGTCATGCTTTTTAATCTTAATTTGCAGGGTGAGCAGATTGTCACCCTGCGTTTATTTGCTAATGCGATATATGTCGTTATTTGATCAGCATCAACTTCTTAGTGCTAGTGAATTTACCAGAATTTATTTGATAGAAATATATTCCGCTTGTAAGATTAGAAGCATTAAAATTTACTGAATGCAAACCTGAATTTTGCTGTTCATTTACAAGAGAAGTAACAAGTCTACCAAGCAAGTCGTAAACCTTTAATGTAACTAATCCGGTTTTTTCAAGAGTGTAAGTTATTTTTGTTGCCGGGTTAAATGGATTAGGATAATTCTGTTTTAATGAATATGTATTAACAGCATTTTCATCTTTTTCAACACCAACAGGCTTCCAAAGATTTCCAATCCATGTATAAGACCATAGAGAAACATCCGCCCAAGACATGTCCTGGTCTTCTGGAGAGTAAGTTAAAATACCTTCTCTTTCTCCAGTAGCATCAGCATCGCCAACTCCAATATCAAGTTTAATTCTATAACCCTCAGTAGGACTAAAAACATTATCATTAAACAAGCTTCCTAAAATCGCAAAAGGAATACGTGCTTCAACTACATAACCGGTTGGGAATTTTTCCCCCCAGTAATATTCGGATCCGGGAACAAGTATATTATCGATACCTGAATCATCAAGCAATCTGTCGAAACAAAATCTAAAATGATAATCAGGTTCTACACCTCTTTGATAACCTCCATGAGAAGCACCATGCCAATTATACAATCCAATATAAAGATCCGGTGCATCATTCAACCAGGTAGTTGCTTGAGAATGTGAAATAATATCATCTTCAACATCAAAGGCTACATATAAATAATTATTATCCATAGCGAGATATGCATTAAGAGAAAGGTCAGCGTCATTATCAATAACGGTATTGTCTACAATAGTACCGCCCCCAGAAGGTGCCATATGAATAGGAGTAACGTTTGTCCATTCAGTTAAATTACCATCTGCAGCAAAATTTGCTGTAGGAGCATTTAAGGAAATAGTTACAACACCTTTTGCTTTAGTTGTAGTTGATGATAATGTAGGTGCAAGTGTTCCTATTATTTGAGATTGGCTTTGGCAGACAACTGCATAATAATATGAAACATTTTGATCAGTAACCGGAGCTCTTAATGGTTGAATAAATGACTGTGTTCCTGCACCAATTCCTGTAGCTGCAATCTCAACACCGGGTGCATTTATATCTGTAATCGGATCTAATGAATAATAAATACTATATGTTCCATTTAACTGTTTGGGAACATCAATCCATGTAATAGTATTTGTATATTTTGCATTATCAGATGCTACCGAAATGTTTGTAGGAGCTACAGGTGGCAGCACATCCAAGACCGGGTTGCCCGTCCATACATTTGATAAGTAAGTAACCTTACCTGTTACACTGTTATCTGCATTTTCTGTCATAATTGAAAATGCATTAATGTTTGAAGGATCAAAACCGGTTGTTCCATCCATTGGTGTAAATGCCAGTAATGCAAGACCATATTGATGCCACAAAGTATCATTTTCCGCCGTGAAAGTCATACCAAGCTTTGCTTGTGTTCCAACTACAGTTGTACTTGCAGATTCAAACTGAACTCTAAAAGTAGTTCCACCCGCAAATGTTTTCATGCTAAAATTTAAACTGTCGGGTATCCAACTTGCATTTAAATCAGTGTTTGAAAGGAAATTTAAAATGAATCCGTTTTTGCCATTTCCATCCTGGTTAGCCATCATCCATTTTAATGAACTTGAGTTTGTTACAGGACCTATTTTTTCTGCAACAGCAACAGTTGCACCACCAAAGACAGCAGGTTCCGCAATCTGTGGATTTAAATTTACTCCATTAAAAATAACAAACGGGCGCTCGTGGGCTCCTTTCAATCTTAGATCATCAATTATAAATTTTCCTCTTGCAATCTTTGTAGTTTGCACATTCGTGTTTAACTCAAAGCCCCAGCCTTTAATCTTATCAAGATCTAAGGTGCCGTTGCCGTATGAAGTCCCTCCCCACTGCGTTAAAGTAAATCCTTTATCATCATAATTGCCGTTTGCAACTAATGGAAGCGAAACATAATGCCAGCCGGGAGCATTCGTCATTATATGAAGAAATGAAAAGTATCTTTCGATATCACTGTACGAATATGTATTATTGCCGCTTGGTGAATTGCTGACTTCGTAAAGATTGAATCGAAGAAGGAAGTCAAATCCGGTATCTGCCGGTACTTCATTGTAATACCAAAAACTTATGCTGTCATAACCGGAAAAATCATATGTTAAATTTGGGTTGAGATTCCAATGCTCAAACACGAGTCTTTGTCCCCAGCTTTCCCAGCCGGTTGTACGATAGGTAACTTTCATAGCACCGGGACCTACCTTTACCGGACTTGTAATGTAATCTAACAGCAGTGTGTCTGTTGGAGCATAGTCGATATATTTAATCCAATAATTGGTATCTGCCGGTGCAGAGTCGTAGCCATCAACCAATTGGGCTAAAACGGATACACTGAAGATAAATACGAAGAAAAAGCTTAGTAACCCTTTCATATTATTACTCTCCTTATTTAAATGAAAAAATAAGTAGTTAATTATCGACTTAGATTTATTTATAATAATCTTTGCTGTAAAATATTTGGTGCTTGTTCCAAATGTCAGTTAATTTCAGTAAGTGCAATGATTTTGCTGTGAACGAGTAATACTGAACAATCACCATACCTTAATTGATAATAATCCGTCTCCCGGATTCTCAAAAGGTCCGGGTGTAGGATTCAATTCATTTCGCCGCTTGCCAAAGTAATCTGTAGTAACATTAACAGGCGAGCCATCAGGTTGTTCATAAGAAAGATTTGGTATAGAGGCTTTTCCAAGTATCTCTGTTGATATTATTTTATGCTTTCGTTCTTTCGACCATTCTTTATCGAATTTAATTTCAAGGTAAAAATCATCTGACTTCTCAATTAACTTGATCATAGGATCAAAGTAATGTTTGAAGAGAGGATCCTTTTCAAACTTAGAAGGATTGGCACCTTTTAGGAACACATTGCCATCCATCCATACGGGTAATTGAACATCATCGTAACTACTCATATCGAAGTGTTGCACAAATATATTGTTATAATAGCGATCATCCCCCAATGGGTTATCGTGAAATCCTGCAGTCTCAGTTGAATGTGGCTTGAGGAATGGTGTCAAACGGCTGTCGAAAGGAAGTACACTTAATGTCCCGGAAAATAAGTTATGAACGTAAGCACCTCCTTGCGATTGGTCTACCAGTGACACAGGTGAAAGAAAAAGATTGTTGTCCATCAGAAATGGTCCATGATCTACTTCTACAAAAACATCTTCACCATTATCATGAAATAGATTCTCAGAGACACGCGTGCCCTGTGCCATCCAGTCGAGCCATAACCCACGGATGGTTTTATAGATGTGGTTCCGGCTGATAGTGACGTCAATAGCTGCATGGAACTTGATTGCCGCCAACTCTGCGCCAGCAAACCATTTTAGCACGCGAATGTCGTGGATGGTATTACCGGTGACCGTGCTGAATATAGCGCCAAGACTGCCGACGATGCCCGCTTGCTCGCAATGAGAGATGATATTGTTGCGAACGAAATGGTGTCCAATACTTTCCTTCATCCAGCCGTTTGTGTATGCGCGCTCGATGGTCTTGACGTAACCTTCTGCAGCATTTTCAGAAGTGTTATCCCATTGATCGCCGGATTTACCGAGTGAGATACCGGTACAAATTGAATACTTGATTACATTGTTTTCGATAATCCAGCCTTTACTCCAGTTAGTACCAATTAAGCCAATCTGCTCTGCGGTGGGTGGTGCCCACGGTGTTGCTGCATGCTCCATAATAAAGCCGCGCACAGTAATGTAGTTGATGCCTGTGTTTTTCGGATAGAACACTGTCTGACGAACGTTGATCTCGACCATTTGTTTATTTGGATTGATTCTTTTGAACTGCGCCCAGATTGTTGTACTATCTTTTTCTACATTTCCGAACCAGAGTGCCTCAGTTCCAATAGGTTTCATTACATCATCAAGATTGGCAGCTTCCGTAAGCCAGTAGCCGTTAAGATAGACAGCACCTGTATGATGCTCTCTGCCCTCAGGATCAAACCAGTCGCCGTGGATGAGGTCATTGTAAGGATTGAATTTTCCAAAGAATGAATTTGGAATAATTACTTTCCAAAGATCCCCCTGATCTTTCACCCAGTTCCTGATAACTTCGGAACCTTTGATAACAACTTCCTCCCCATGTGCTGCTTCATAGATAATCCGTTTTGAATCCGATTCGCCTCCGCGAGGAGGATCAATACGTTCACGATAAACTCCTTGATGTACGATGACAATATCACCCGGCTGTGCAAGTTCTGCAGCATGTTGGATTGTTTTCAGCGGTGCTGTTAATGTACCTGGATTCGAATTGTTTCCATTTTTAGAGACGTGTAGTTCAGTACAATTAATTAATGTGGCAGATAATAAAATGATTGAGAAAATTCCGATTATCGTTTTCATTTTGATCCTCCTTATCATTGAACTTAGATGGAGTTATTATTCAAAGTAAATGCTTCCAAACTTTAAAACTTGACTACTGAATAACAATTGAATTACCACTGAACACTATTCGATCATAAAATCATTACCGGAAAGTACAACCTTTGTTTTAATTATTTTTTTGTTCTTCAAACCAGCCGTATACGGTTGTTCGCCACCTGCGAATATTTCTACTTCACCAGAAATAACTACTCGTTTATTTGAGTTATCTATAACCGACATGTTATAAGGTGTTAGATTGAATTCAACAACTTTCTTCTCACCTTTCTTCAGGTGAATTCTTTTAAATCCTTCAAGCGCAATATTTGGAACTGGAACTGGTGTTTGTAAATGTTTGATATAAAGCTGCACAACTTCATCGCCGTCCATCTTCCCATTATTTTCAACTGTTACTTTTACATTTAGTGTGTCACCCGTTTTCATTTTTTTTTGCATATGAAGATCACTGTATCTAAATGATGTATAGCTTAAACCGTAACCAAACTTGTATAAAGCCTCACCTTCAAAATATCTGTAGGTTCGTCCCTTCATATTATAATCTTCAAATGTCGGAAGTTGATCTATAGATTTATAAAAAGTAACAGGCAATCTTCCGGCAGGATTGTAATCACCAAAGAGAATGTCGGCAATTGCGGTACCTCCTTCCTGACCGGGATACCACGCTTCAAGAATAGCGGGTAAATTTTTATCTGCCCAATTTATTGATAGCGCGCTTCCATTCATTATAATAAATACAATAGGTTTACCGGTGGTTTGTAATTTCTTTAGCATTTTTTCCTGAACTGCCGGCAGATCAATTGAAGTTCTGTCGCCGCCTTTAAATCCTTCATACGGAACATCCATCTCTTCACCTTCAAGTGACGGGGAAATACCGCCGCAATAAATTATTACATCCGACTTCTTTGCAATATCAAGGGCTTCCTTAAGACGGTCTTTTCCAAACACATGCCAGGAAAATTTAATGCTTGCGCCGCCTGCTTTTTGGAAATATTCTATTCTTATTTTATGCTTGCTTCCTTTTTGTATTTCAATCGTGCCGGATTTAGTAGTTGGTGCATGTTCAGTCCAATCATCAATCAAAAGGCTGTCATCTAAGAATAATCTATACCCGTCGTCGCCTGTTAGGGCTAATTGATATTTACCATCTTCGGGCGCTAACAATGTACCTGTCCATCTCACGGAAAAGTTTTCTAAAGGAAATCCTTTTGGAATGGTTTTGCCTTCAAAGTTAAAATCAATGAGTGTATCAATTCTTACTTCTTTAGGATTTCCGGAGATGTCCGGATTGGTAAAGTACTCTCCCTTTAATCCATGCTGGTCTTCCGAAAATAAATATTCGGTTGGGACATTCTCAATTGTTGCCATTCCTTCCACGTAATCATTCCCAATGGCATAATAAACTTTAGTCTGCTTTGAGACTTTATTTTTTATTCCCTGTAAAGGAGTAACATATTTGGAAGGTACACCGTTATAGTTTCCATACATTACTGTTGCATTGTCGGCATTTGGTCCAATCACTGCAATGGCAGTTAAATCTTTTTTCAAGGGTAGGAGATTTTTTTCATTCTTCAACAAAACCATACTCTGTTGAGCAGCGATAATCGAAAGCATGCGGTGTTCAGGTGAATCATTTATGTCCGGAGAAATTTTATTGTAAGGTACTTTGTCTTCAGGATCGAAATCACCAAGCCTGAAGCGTGCTTCCATTAATCTTTTTACAGACACATCAATGTCTTTTTCAGTTAAATATCCTTTTTCAACAGCACCTTTGAGATGACTAAACAGAGTGCCGCAGTTAAGATCTAACCCGGCTTTAACGGCTAAGGCTGCTGCTTCCTCCATAGATGAAGCATACTTATGAGTCGAATATATATCTCTGACCGCATCGCAATCCGATACGACATAACCTTTGAAGCCCCATGTATCTCTTAGTAATGTTGTAAGAAGATACTTGCTTGCACTGACGGGAATACCTCTAAAGCTGTTGTACGCAGACATAATAGAATAAGCCTTACCTTCCTTGACACATGCTTCGAAAGCAGGAGCATAAGTATCAAGAAAGTCCCGTTCATTTATTTCGGCGTCGAATACATGCCGTAAAGGTTCGGGTCCGCTGTGGACAAGATAATGTTTTGGTGTTGATACCGTCTTCAAATAAAAAGGATCATTGCCCTGCATGCCTTTAACAAACGCAACTCCCATCCTTGAAGTAAGGAAAGGATCTTCACCATAAGTTTCCTGTCCTCTTCCCCAACGGGGGTCGCGGAAAATATTTATATTCGGCGACCATACAGTTAAACCAATGAAGCCTTCATTTTTATCTTTTATATAAGCATTATATTTTGCTCGGAACTCATCTGATATTACAGTTGCAACATTATAAAGAAGACTATCATTAAATGTTGCAGCTATTCCAATTGCCTGTGGGAAAACAGTTGCAATGCCTGTGCGAGCCACACCGTGCAGCCCTTCATTCCACCAGTCGTAATATGGTATACCAAGCCTCGGTATAGCCACAGCAATATTCATCATTTGCGAAATCTTTTCATCTAATGTCATCCTTGAAACAAGGTCATTAACCCGTTCCTCGATTAGTAAAGTCGGATTTTTATAAGGTTCATTCTGTGCCGTTAAATTAAAAGTTAATATTAAGCAGAATGAGAAAACAAACAATAAGAAATGAATTTTTTTCATCTATGTATCCTATTTTACTTTGATTATTTTTTTTGTATTAAGTTCTTTGCCATTAATATTTCTACTTCTGATCCCTGAGTATGATTGATCCGCAAAACTCCTCCGTTATCCAGACCTTTCCATATCCAACCTTCTTTGATTTGACTATTTTCCTGATCGGAAAGATTTTTAATTTCCCCTATTGCAGAACCATTCACTTTTACAATTTCAGGTTTTAACATGAGGCGTAAAACTTCTGTAGAAGATTCATCATAAGTTGTAAACTCAATTTTATCAGTTGAATAAAATATCTTTTTTATAACTGATGATGAGCTTAGTAAATGATTTTCATCAGGTGGAGCCCATTCCGGAACCGCAGCTAATCCTTGCATAAAATGTTGGATATAATCACCATAGCCATCCGAAAACCATGCGGTGGTCCAATCTGGTCCGGTCCATACATAACCATTATCCTCACACATATAAGTAGCAAAATTAAAATAGCGAAAAGCCTTTTCTTTATACTTATCTTCCCCGGTTTTTTCATACCACAGTGCGCAGATAGAAGCATAACGCGCCGTATGGCTGCCCATTGGTTCATAGCACCAGGTCTGTTCTCTAATTGCATCCATTCCCTCAACGGCAAAAGTGCTGGCAACCCAATGTAAAAGTGCTGGGATGTCATTTCTCCAATTAGAATCTTTCTCAGGATGGTTTAAAATATAACGGGCGGTTTCCATCGGAGTAATTTGTACTCTGTTTATTCTATTTGTATCGCTGGGTACATCTTCAAAATAACCATTCCAAATAAAAGTTTTCATAGGACCATTTTTTGAGAAAAGCCAGTCCCAAGCCTGCTTACCAGCTTTTTGATAAGCTTCAATTTTTTCCTTTTCAAGAGGAATGGTTTTTTTTATACGTATTAGTTCATCAAACAACCGGACAGGAGTAACTACATTGGAGCAATAGTCATCTTTAACTTTACCGGTTTTAGCATTTACTCTAAATGCCCAGGGTGATGATATAGAAAAGTTAGTGGCAAATTTTGTATCGGGCGCAGAAACGTTGCGTATGTTTTTAGCCAGAGCATCTGCACAATTGATAGCTGCGCTAAAATATTTTTCTTCTCCAGTGATTTCGAAAAATTTTAAATATGCTATTCCAAGTTCGCCAACCTTATCCGGTTCAATCACATAAAGTCCGTCTCCTCGTCCTTCATTTTCCCATTTGGTAGCTCCATTGTAAACAATACTTCTTGGATCTGCACTTGCATATGGACAGTTCGCCCAAGTCCAATTTGATGGTGTAGTTCCATTTGATATCATTTGATCCAAACAATCTCTAACAATAGCAATATAGGAATTGTCGCCCGAAAATATTCGGTAATCTAAAGCAAGACTCTGTACGAATCCGGCAAATATACAAGCAGGGTTAGGCATCCAATCAGATCCGCTTGTTCCTTTATAAAAATCTTTGTTTTGTCTTGGTCCGTCAAAATCGGCATGAACCATATAAAGTTTTAATTTGGTCGTTGGTTCAACCGGACAATCTTTTACAAACTGAGAAGCTAATTTTACAACATGAATATAACCGGCACCCGGCAATTGGGGTTTGTACCAGGAAAGAATTTCTCCATTATTATTGCGAATTACTTTATGTGAACAGATAGTATCAATTGGTAAAACTGGTCTCTTATAATCATTCTGTGGCAACAGGTTATATATAATTAAGAAGAACAGAAAAATTGTATAAACTTTTTTCATCGTTCTTATTCCATTCTCATTTGACGTTTATTACGCTTTAATTGGACCCAACTCGAGCGATTAGATCGTTAAAAAAGCCTTTTGGACGATTAAGTATTTTAAAAATAATACCTTTGTAATGTTGAAAAAACTGAAACAAACAACCCAAAAGTTGAAACAAAGATGCTAAAAAACAGTCATAAAAACCAATCCATCTTTGGCGAACAAATTAGTAAAATTGAAATAACTAACGAAAAAATTTCAGGAAGAGGTGGATTAGCATTCTTTCTTCGATATGTTGCACAAATAGAATTTTATTAAATCTCTGAAAGAATATTGGGTCGTATTCGAATGGCATCAAAAGGTTTGTCATAATATCATTTCATTAAACAGATGCTTGCATACTTTATTGACGGTTTTTATATGAGTATTGAAAGTTTTACTGATAGGAAAAAATAAAAAAGAACAACTTACTACAAGCAAAATCCGTTTCGTAAAGCTTCTCACCGTTTACCTAAGGTTCCCCTTTAACCATTTACTCTACAAACCAATATTTTATTAACAGTAAAAGAAAAATTTTAAGAGGGACTTCCATAGTCCCTCTTATATTTGAAAAACACTAACCTATTATTTCCGTAATTCCACAATGGAAGATTTAAGCAACTCGACAGCATAATGAGTATTATGTGATCCTTTACTTTTATCATGTTCAACAAACAAGAAATTAAATAAAGCACCTGCTCTGGATGCCGGGCGGATTTTAAGTGCATTACTTCCACTACCGGCATTGATTGTAATACTACCGTCTGTAGCAGAAACAACTATCCACGGGTTCTTTGCACCAACATTCCATTTGTTAACTACATTTACATCAAGCAATAAAGTTTGCAATGTATCCAGATATGCTTCTATTGCCGTGTGACTTCCAAGTCCATTGGTTAATGTTGAGGATGCACCAATATAATCAACTTTAAAACCAGCAGCATGACAACCTGAGGTTGTACAACCTGTTGTTAGAGATACAGGTTGATGCGAAGTATTGTCATAGCTTATATTCATTGTATGACCACCTGCTATTCCGGAACCTGCGGTAGCATCTGCCATATGGCAAGAAATACAGCCTTCTTGTTTAATTGTTGTATTATCAGTGTGATTGGAATTTCCTGTATAAGTATAATCAGCAAATTGGAATCCACCTTTTCCCATCAGCATTTGTCCCTGAACTCCGTAATGAGGATACCATCTATTGTTGTTGATGGTAATTGTATCGGTTAATGCAGTTTTGGTTGGATCTGGTTTAGGACTTATTGTGCGTGGTTTATGGCATTGAACACAAAGATTACCTTTACCATAATTAAAAGAATAATCTGCCATACCTTGAATTGGAGAAGTAATAGTAACTGCATTGATAGTGCGTAGTGCAAAATTACCATTAGCATGCGGTGAATGACATGCAAAACATCCTGGCGGCGAGGCATCTACATGATTAGTAACTGTTTTACCTTGCATTTCCTGGATAAAACCTTCGGTTGTATGGCATCCTGCACATGTTGAACTGTTACGTTCAAAATCTCCACCAACAAAATGTTTAGATAACTGCCATTGATATCTTTTAGCCCAGACGTAGTAGGTTGTATCCTGGTCAGGGTCATGGCAGTCGCCACATTTAATCCCTTCCTTGAATCCTTCCAGGTTAAGTAAAGTTGTATCACCCGCTGGACCTGTTGGACCCGCAGGACCTTTACATCCATCAAAGGAAATTATTAAAAATCCTCCGATTACCAGAAGACAAAAAAAGATATTTTTTTTTCTCACATATCCCTCCTTTTTCTTTTTTAAGAACTATAAATTGATTATACCAAAATCCCTCTTTAATAATCTATATCCTTACCAAATAAATTTAGTTTACCATCAATATGTTTTGATGAATTTATGAATTGTAAATTTGCATTCACAACATCTCCGTGGCATGCAGAACAAGTAAGTACATTTACGTGTGTTCCACCTTCCGCCTGAGTTTTGGGTAATGCTTTTTCAGCAATCGTTGTTTTTGTAGGATCACCATGACAAGTTCCACATGCTGCCGAGGATGGATTTGTCCATACAGGTGCATTCTGTGTGTTACCATTTTTAAATGTACCATGACAATAAGTATTAGTGCAGCCCGCAGTTGTAAAATTGTACTGTGGATTTGGTTCAAATAGTGGAAGTTGAGAATCATATTCTGAAGTTGATGGTTTATTCGTTATAATATTTGCAAAAAAACTATTGAACATCACTTCGGCTTTACCATCATCAATATGACCTGCTTGATAAACACTTACAGGAACATTATGGCATTCTGAACAGGAAAGAGTTTTTCCTTTTGAATTACCTTCAAGATGAACTTTATGCGCACCAACTCCACGTTCTGTAATTGCAGTGTTTCCATTAAGATCACGGCTATCTTCATGGCAAGTTGCACAGTTTTCTGGTCCTGCGGGTTGGTTATGACAAGTAAGACAAGAAGCTTTAGATAAGCCTCCATCGTACATTATTCCATGACATTGCTGGCATCGTTTCATATCCCAATTGCTGCTTTTAATAAATGTCCCATGAAAATCAGGATTTCCAGCTTTAGCAAATCCCGCACTATGAACTGCAACACCGGAAAAGGAAGTTGGGATGTTTTCTTTTATATCTGCACAGGATAGGAAAAGCAATCCAAACAAGAAAAATGAAATTATATATTTTACTTTTTTTTCCATATCAAACTCGCTGTTAATCTCTTTTTGAACTGTGGCAATAACCACAAAATCCTACACCAGGACTGTTGGTAGAAATATGACAATTAAAACAGAGTGAATTACTATCGTTGTGCCAATCGCCTTGTTCGTCTCGCATAAATCCATTTGGATGCGTTTTAGGATTTGTACCTTTTATTCCATCGCTATCAAAATGACAGGTTATGCAGGCAGGATCACCACCCTGAGTATCGTGGCAGGAGGCGCATCTTTCAATATCTCTTTTTGCTTCAGTAGCATGCTGTCCGCCACCGCTACCAACACCTATGATCATAAAATCTTTAGCTTTATGCGAAGTAGGCATAACTCCTGCAATAGCGTAATCACCACCGCTTAAATTATGACATTCAGCGCAAAACGTTTCTGCCTGGTGGCATGTTTGGCATTCACTTTCTTTTCCTTTCAAATCTATACCGTGAGTATAAGTAAAGTTCAGATCGTGTACGCGAGTAATTTTTTGCTGCTTTGTACCATCAACAAAATTATGAGGTGAATAAGGTGCATAAAAATCTTTTGCTGTATTTTTTTCAGTCAACATATTTGTACCAACGTGGCAGCCAGCGCAGGAATTATTATCGTGGCACATTGCGCAGTTTGCATCATTTGCTTCAGCAGCAAATTTGTGTGTCTTTTTATAATTGCTTGTCTGGTGATTCTGCGGGATCAAATTAGCTGTAGATAAATGACAAGCTTCGCATTCGTTAGTTGCAATTCCTTGTTCATTATTATGGCACTGGTAACAGGTTTCCATTTGCGGCATTGCCTTTACCGCTTTAAAACTATAATCAACTTCTTTCAAACCAGTGTGGCAGATTTCGCATTCCATCTTTTTTTCGTTTATGTGAAAACTGTGATTGAAAATCATTTGAGATTTAGTTTGATTTAACGGCTCGAATTTATTATCGAAGTGGCAAGTGTTGCATGTTTTTTCATCCTGAACGTCGTGGCATTGTGAACACTCTGTGTGGTCAGGAAGCAATCTGTCGTTCAATGATTTACTATCGGAAACTTTAGAATGACAACCCTTGCAATCTGTGGCTTCACTATGTACTGCGTGAGAAAACTTTATGATCTTTTCATTTCCATTTCCAGGATTTACATCTTCGCCGGAAGCAAACGCACTGAATGTTATGAATCCTGCAACGGAAAATATTATGATTAAATAAAAATATTTTAGTTTCATATTAAATCAGGTTTAAGTTTGTGTTGAACCAATAATTTAGTTTAAGGAAGAACCTAAAATCATTCTTGTAAATTTTATTGTTCAGGTATTGCCCCTGAATATCGAATGACAAGACTCGCCATGGTCTTACGTTCACATTGCCAAGTATTGTTACTAAATCATTTCTAGGATCAGCTTCAGTAAGTTTGTAAGTTGTAAAAGTAACACCGGCAGAAGGAGTAACTAATCCATCAAAAAATGTATTTGCTGCATAAAGAGAAACTGCATCAAGTTCGCCGGCATATCCAAATGTTTTTCTGTAGCTGATATTTCCATAAGGTGAATTTACACCTACAGTAACTCGTTCAGAATTATCATCCTTGTATTTAACATATCCGAATTTTCCGAGTACGGTGTAAGCACCAAGCTTGTAATCCAATCCAGTTTCAATTTCCTGCGAATTACCATAATCGAAAACTGAAAATATAGAATTGTATCTTACTCGTGGCTCTCTGTAATTATAATAAACATCAACGCCTAAATCTTTAACTCCCATATACCTGCCGTTAAATTCAACTTTAGAAGTTTTGGTAAGATTAAAATCAAAATCGTAACGTGTATCTATATTAAAAAAGTTTTTCGATTCATAAGAAACTTCAGCCGATGCAAATTTATATTGATTTGATTTGCTTTGAACAAGCACAGAAATTGGATTTAAATTTTCATCCAACCGCGTTGCCCAGTAATCGTAAATTCGGAAATTTTTATTTACGTAGCTTAACCCTATCTTCCAATTTTCAAATGCATTGATTGTAAATTTTCCACCGTAAATATAATCATCCTTCCATTTCTTAGTCAGCTCAAGCTTTTGATAAGCCGGCACATTACCGCCATAATACCCGGTAATTTTATAATCACTATATCGCAAATCGGCAGTAATTCCATCAAACACACCTCCTGCAACACTGTTGAACAATGGCTGCCTGCCAAGTTTAATTGTGGCAACATCAAAAAGTTTTCTTGTTTCTAAATAAAGATTGTAAAATCGAAGTCGTGGATCATTATCCACATTTTTAGAAAGATCACCTTCAAGTGTAAAGTAGGATCTTAAAGAAAAGAAATCTTTATTCACATTCAGGTTAAGTGTTTGATAAGAGCGGAGGTAAGTGTTAGAAACGTCAGCCGATTCAAACCGTTCAAACGAATAAATTGAAGATGAAAATCTTCCATTAATAGTTTGAGCGAAGTTAAACAAGGGCAAGCAAAATATAAGAATCAAATAGTAAAATTTTTTATTCATCTGCAGCCTGCTTTAATTTTAAAAATATTAGCTATCAAATATTTAAAAACTTTATAACCAAAAGATGAAGGATACTTGTTTCTGAATATTAATTTTTTAAAAACCCAGCAACAAGTATCCAGTATCAGAAAAACTAATACTCAACTAAATCGTTCTAAACTCATCAGCCTTTAGGCATCGAATGAGCAATCTTTCCCCAGGCTTCCTCATACTTGAAAGATTTAAAAGTTGGACTTTCTGAGTTATGGCAGCCGGTACAAAATTTTTCTTTTTCTTTATGAATAACCAAACCTTTGGAAATTGCTTGATCTCGATTTTTCATTATACTCATTTGTTGATACTCCGAACCTGGACCATGACAAGTTTCGCATTGAACACCATCTTCAACTTTAAACTTTGCAGTTTTAAGAGCGGCATCAACATCATAACCACTAGCGTGGCACTTTAGACAGGCTTTTGTTTCAACTGCTTTGGTTTTAAATCCTTTTGCTTTGGCTATATCATCAGCTTTTTGCGTTTGTAAAGCTTTATAAGCGTTGGCATGTTTACTTCCCTGCCAGATGGTAAATTGCTTACCTGCCTTGTCAGACTTATGACACATACCGCATTTTTCAGCACCAACAAATCCGGATTTTTTATCTTCCTTAAAAGAATTAATTGAAGTGAAACCGAATGTTAGAGAAACAATAATAAGAAGTGAACAGAATTTTATTAAGTTGGTCATTTTTCCTCCTTTATGATAAATATTATATTGCCCTACAGATTTATTTACCAGATGCAATATAAAATAATTTTATTAATTAAAACAAGATATTTTTAAGCGCTTTATTCCGCATTATTATTTTTGATTCCTGCATCAGCACTATTTTTTGCAGAATCATTATTAAAAGTATTTTCAATTTCTTTAATTTTTTCCAATTCTAATGGATGCTCATGCTTCATTTCTTCTTCGGATAAAACTCCGGTAATTAAAGCAGTATTCAAAGGATATACTTCCGGGTTAAAAATAACAAAGTAAAAGTGCCAGACAATTATAGATAAAGTTGCCAGCCATGCTTCATAAAGATGAACTAAAGTAGCCGCATCTAAAAATATTTTTGGTGCAATTGAAAGAAAAATAGTATTAAAGAAAAGCATCAAGCCTGTTGCTGACATAACTATTACACCCCAAATCAAAGCCCAGTACTCAGCTTTTTCCATATAGCTGAATCTTCCAAACAATGGTTTTACTTTGCTTATACCTAAAAGGTATTTAACATTTGTGATTACATCTTTAAGATCCTGTAAGTTTGGAAGGAAATCAAAAAGCATTTGTCTTCCTCTCTTCGTAAAAAATAAATAGTAAGAATGATAAAATGAGATGGTAATCATAAAAATTCCAAATGATCTATGCAGGAAACTCCTGGTTTGAAACGCCCATTCGCCAAGTATCCATTTAAACGGAATTACCCACCAGGCATCCGGGTATTTTAAAGCGAAGCCGGTAACCACTAATGCAATAAAACTTGTTAGCATAATAAAATGCTGGATACGTTCATTAAGCGTCATCCTCAAATAGTATTTGCCTTGTTCCTTTAACTCTTTTAATTCCCTGGCATGTTTCTTTTTCTCTTTACGCTTTCTAATAAAATCAAGAATATTATGAATTAACATTCCAGAAATTACCAGGAGAATTAATACAATGTAAATTCTGGTAATCCAGTAAAGAAGCGGGGATTCAGCTTTAGATCCTGTAAGATGAACTTGTTTAAAATCTGCTGTAATGCTTGCACCCGGATGGCATCTTCCACAAGTTTTAGAAAGATTATTATCATTTATACTTGAGGTTGAATCGGAGCTCGGTTTTATTTTATGCGCTCCGTGACAGCTTGAACAATCAGCCGCATATTTGGAACCACCACGAACGGCTAAACCATGGTAACTTTCATTATAAGAACTTGCTTTTGTTGTAGGAACGCCATACTTACTAATCATTTCAACATCACCATGGCAGGAACTGCAAAGTAGAACTACATTTTTTCCCGAGGCAACTTTACTTTTCGGGTTATCCTTTGCAAATATTTGATGATTGCCATGGCAATCTATACACGTGGGGGCATCCATCACGCCTTTCTTTACAGCTTGTGCATGAATGCTCTCCATATAATCAGAAGCAATACCAGGATGGCAATTTGCTCCATCACCGCAGGTATTGGCAATATTTTCTCTTTTAATTCTTGAGGAAGCATTTTTTGTTGTTTGCATTTTATGCGCGCCATGGCAGTCGGAGCAGGTGGCGGCATTTTCATTACCAGCTTTTAGTGCTTGAAAATGAACTGAATTTTCGTAACCCAATATTTCATTTTTAGATTTTCCGGTAAGCTTTATTACTTCGATGTTGTTGACATGGCAGGTAAAGCATACTTTATGTTCATTCAATTTACTCAATGGGGATTTATCAACTGATTCAATATTATGCTCACCGTGGCAATCAGTACAGCTTGGCGCTAAGTTAGCACCGGAAAAAAAAGAAACACCATGGGAAGATTTTTTGTAATCAGCTAAAATATTTGAATGACATTTACCACAAGTATTGGGAATATTAAATTTTGAAATCTTACTTTTTGCTGCATCTGTACCTAATACCATATGGTTATCATGGCAATCAACACAGGTTGCCGCTTCTTTGCCATCTACTCCAATTCTGCCATGGATGCTTGTCTGATAATTTTTAACAAATTCTACTAAATTAATTTTACCAGCTTTTTCAAAATTATTTTTATCAAGATGACATTTTAAACATGAACGAGAGGAAATAGAATATTTATTATTGAATACTTCATGAGCACCATGGCAATTAACACAACCGGGTGTATTGTTTTTCTTTGCTAATTTATGTACACTTGTTGCAAACTCATCATCACTTTTTTTGTGGCATGATGCACAAAGTTTTTCCTCTTCAACTTTGGTAAATTTAACCGATTTAATTTCATGCGCAGATTTGTTATGGCAATCAGTACAATTAGGTGCTTTTTTACCTTTTAAAAATCCGGCATGATGTGTACTTTTTGAATAGGATCTTACAGACGGAGATTTATGACAGCTTACACAAAACACAACTTCGTTTTTTGAAAAATCTTTAGCTGGCTTAATTTCATGTTTTGAGTGACATGCAAAACATTCAACTTTTTTTTCTCCATGAATGCTTTTGGAAAATGATGGACTATCATGACACTGAGCGCAATCAACCCTGGAAATATCATTGCCTTCTTTATGAGGAATATTTTCTGAATTGAAACCGGAGTGACAATCTGTACATTCTAAACCAGCATGAACTGAATTATTAAAATGATCTTTATCTACAAAAAGGGAAATTTGTTTTCCGTTTCTTTCAATCGTTAAAGTATTATCACTATGGCAATCAATACAAGCAGTCTTTGTTGTTTGCGCCATAATTAGCGAGCTCAAACAAATAAAAACTACAGCAGAAATAAATTTCATAAATCTCCGGAAATATTACTTATTCTTCTGTAACGTTTCAGCATACTTTTTTGCTACTTCTTCAACCGTTTTACTTGATATCAAATTATAAATTCGATCTCTTACCTGCGCCCACTCTTCGTGCAATGGACAAGGATTTTCTTCGGAACATTCTTTTAATCCAGTTACGCACTTTTGATTAATAATTGGTCCCTCAACTCTTTCAACAATTTGTAGTATGGAGCTTTTCTTTGCCAAATTGGTTATTTTGAATCCACCACCTCTGCCTTTAAATGAATCGACATATCCATACTTCGCCATCCGTTGCAATATTTTTGCAAGATAGTGAGTTGGAATTTCTTCACTTTTAGCAATTGCCGCAGACATAGTCAAAGAATCTTTTGGCTGTCTGGCTAAAAATAAAACAGCACGGATTGCATATTCACCTGTTTTTGTATAGATCATGATTTCTGCCTCAAATTATTTTAAAATAATTATTTGAATCGGATAAAATGGTTTTATATCCGAATTGAAATTAGATATAAATCTTTTTTTTGTCAACTCCATTTTCCAATAAAAAAAAAAAAATGAGAAATCGAATAAAAATTTCAACAATTATACCAGTTGTCTTTTATTAAATTTTCGAATTTTGGATAGATTGAGGATAAAAATTCCCGCCTTCGGGAATTTATTTTCTAAGAATGGGTAATTATTCAGCAAAAATGGATGGTTATTGAAATAGTGAATTTAAAATTTCATACTTAATTTGCCCTCTACCAATTTGCTTAATCTCCTCAATAAACAGAGAATGATTCTTTGCTGGTACCAGAAATTCCAGACAGAATTTTTCCTTAAAAACAGAATTAAGGATTTTTGCTTCCACTTTAGAAAGCAGTTGGTATACATCACCTGTAAGATCAAACTTAGCAAAAAGACTAATTCTAATAAATTTTCTTTTTTCAATTTTATTTGCAGCATTCAAATTATTAAATGCAGAATCATAATATGCCTTTCCTAATGGTCCAATTCCTAATTTGGTTCCGCCAAAATATCGAACAACAACTACTAAAACATTATTCAAGTTGAAATGCTGGATTGCATTTAGAATTCTTTTTCCAGCAGTACCAGCTGGCTCGCCAGCGTCAGAATACTTAGTAGAATTATCTGTAAAAGTAAGAGCATAACAATGATGTAAGGCATCAAAATACTTTTTCTTTAAGCTTTCTAAAATTAAATGTGCTTCATCCAAATTAAGAACTGGATAAGAAAAACACATAAAGACAGAACCTTTCTCTTTCGTTCTTGTTTCAGTTATATCTTTTACTGTAAAGTAGTTTTCCAAATCCATAAAATGCACGGATAAAATTTTTATTCAAATAATATTTGTTTTTCATAATCATTGTCTTTAAAATAACTAATTAAAAATAATAAATCTGAAGAATGAGTTTACAAGATAAAATAATTATTAAAGGTGCAAGAGAACACAACTTAAAGAATATTGATGTGGAATTACCACGGGATTCCTTAGTTGTTATTACTGGATTATCTGGTTCTGGTAAATCATCTTTAGCTTTTGATACAATTTATGCTGAAGGACAGCGCAGGTATATTGAATCATTATCTTCATACGCACGTCAATTTTTAGATCAACTTGAAAAGCCCGATGTTGATTTAATTGAAGGTTTAAGTCCAGCGATTTCTATTGAACAAAAAGCTACATCCCACAATCCAAGATCAACCGTTGGAACTGTAACCGAAATTTATGATTATCTCCGGTTACTTTATGCCAGATTAGGAACACCACATTGTTATAACTGCGGTAAACCAGTGGCAAAACAAACTACGGAACAAATTATTGATACGATTCTTACAAATCAAAATGAAGAAAAGATTTTTATTTTAGCTCCGGTTATAAGAGGCAGAAAAGGACATTACCGTGAACTGTTTGAGGAAATTTTAAGCGATGGTTTTTTACGTGTTAGAGTCGATGGAAACGTGTCCGAAATTACAAAAGGATTTCAAGTTGACAGATATAAAATTCATAACATTGAGATACTGGTAGATCGAATTAAGGTGATCGAAGAATCAAGATCGCGATTAACTGAATCTATTGAAGTAGCTTTAAATTATGGTAACGGAAATATTATTATCAGTGATGGAAAAGAAGATTTAGTCTTTAGTAGAAATCTTGCTTGTCTTGATTGTGGAATTAGTTTCCAGGAGCTGGCTCCAAATTCATTTTCATTTAATTCACCATACGGATACTGCCCCGACTGCGATGGTCTTGGTGAAAAGAAAGAGCTTGATATAAATTTAATTATTCCGGATTGGGAAAAATCAATTAATGAAGAAGGAATTGCCGCATTAGGCAAACCGCGACAAATGTGGTTCTTTAACCAGGTTCGGGCGGTTGCAGGATTGAATGGATTCACCTTCGATACAAAATTAAAAGATTTGACTGAAGAGCAAAAACAAATTTTATTTTATGGGACCAAAGAAAAAATTCCATTTACATATACTTTTGGCGGTGGTAAAAGTGTAACCTACGTGCACAAATTCTCTGGTGTATTTAATTACATAAAACATTATTACGATACTACATCATCCAGCCACATCCGCGAATGGGCTGAATCTTTTATGAACACTTTGACCTGCTCAACTTGCAACGGAGGCAGATTAAAAAAGGAATCTCTTTCAGTAAAGTTTAATGGGGTTAATATTACTGAAGTGACAAATCTTTCCATCCTTAACGCTTTGGAATTTTTTAAGAAAATAAAATTAAAAGGACGAGAAGAAATAATTGCAAGACAAATCTTAAAAGAAATTATCTCCCGGTTATCTTTCCTTTTAAATGTAGGATTAGATTATTTAACACTCAATCGTACAGCCAGAACTTTATCTGGCGGCGAGAGCCAGCGGATAAGACTTGCAACTCAAATTGGTTCCCAGCTTGCCGGTGTTCTTTACGTTCTGGATGAACCAAGCATCGGTTTACATCAGAGTGATAATATAAAACTAATACATTCTTTGAAGAATCTGAGAGATCTTGGTAATACAATTATTGTTGTTGAACACGATAGAGAAACGATTGAAAGCTCAGATTACATTGTTGATCTTGGTCCTGGAGCCGGTGAACATGGTGGAAAAGTTTGCTTGGCTGGATTTACAAAAAAGATTATTCATACCAAAGATGGACATGATTCTCTAACACTGAAATATCTTACAAATAAAGAAAAAATTCATGTCCCAGAAATAAGAAGAAAAGGAAACGGAAAGAACCTCCTTCTGAAAGGTGCAGAAGGTAATAATCTTAAAAAAGTAAATTTGAAAATTCCACTTGGTACATTTACTACAATTACCGGTGTAAGTGGATCAGGTAAATCATCACTTATAAATGAAACCTTAGTAAGAATTTTAATGAAGAAATTATTCCACTCTAAGGTTGTACCTCTTCCTTTCAAAGAAATAACCGGATTAGAGCATATCGATAAGGCAATCGAAATTGATCAATCACCTATTGGAAGAACACCGCGTTCTAATCCCGCAACTTATACCGGTCTGTTTACTTTTATTCGCGATTTGTTTGCCCAACTTCCTGAATCTAAAATGCGGGGTTATAAAACCGGCAGATTTAGTTTTAATGTTGCAAGTGGAAGATGCGAAGATTGCCAGGGCGATGGATTGAAAAAAATAGAAATGAATTTTCTGCCAGACGTTTATGTTGAATGCGATGTTTGTAACGGCAAGCGTTATAACCATGAAACACTTGAAGTTCTTTACAAAACAAAATCTATTTCGGATGTTTTGGATATGACAGTTGAAGAGGCTTTAAGTTTCTTTGAAGATCACCCAAGAATAAAAAGAAAAATGCAGGCAATATTTGATGTTGGATTAGGTTACATTAAACTTGGGCAACAGGCAACAACACTTTCCGGTGGTGAAGCGCAGCGCGTAAAACTTGCTACCGAACTTAGCAAAATTGGAACAGGAAATACAATTTACATTCTTGATGAACCCACAACCGGACTTCATTTTGAGGATGTAAAAATTTTACTGAACGTTTTGAACAAGCTTGTTGATAAAGGGAATACAGTTGTGGTTGTAGAACATAATCTGGAAGTAATTAAATTCGCTGATTGGGTAATCGATCTTGGTCCAGGCGGTGGTGAATTTGGTGGTGAAATAGTTGCCGAAGGAACTCCTGAAGAAATAATTGAATTTGAAGATAGTTTAACAGGTAAATATTTAAAGAAAGAGTTGTCTATTCATTAGAAATTTTTAGCTAACTGAGAAAACAAATAATTATTTCTTTTGGATTTTTAAATCTGTCTTTATTGATGGCTGTAATTCTATGTTAAATGATTCAGGCAATAAATTGTACATCGCACCTGTAAATAAATCAACCACTGCACCGGGAATAAAACCATTAAAAATATTTCCCCAGAACCAGAATGAAAGTTTTGTTGTTATCTGGGTTTCGTAAATATCATATCCGTCGAGATCCAGTTTTACTATATGGTTATTCTTCCTTTCCATATTTACAACCTGTGGAGTAGTTCCGAATTTCTTTCCATCGATAATCAACTTTGCATTTGGGGGAGTTGTTTTTATCTCAATCTCCTGCGTTGTAGAATTTAATATCGTTGCACAGGAAATGAATAAAAAGGTTGATAAAAAAAACAGACCTACAATTATAAACCATTTCATCATCGTTTCTCTTTATTTAAAGTAATTCTAAATAATAATCGAAAATTATCGTAATAAATTGAGATAAATTCAAAATAACTTTTGCATTGCTCAGTATATTGGAATAAGGATACCTGGAAATGAAAGTCAAAATAATCATTATAGTTAATAAGTAAAGAAATTGTGAAAATTTTTTATCAACCTTTTTATTATGAATTTCCTTATTTTGATGAAAAAGATAGAGACTAATATGTACAATGCCATTCTATTTGTGCTTCTAGCAGCTGCAGGATCGCTCCTATTTCTCGGAATGAAAAGAAATAAAAAATCTTTTATTTCAATGGGTTTAATCCTCGGCTTATTCACAATTTTCTTTTTCTGGTATATGGATTTTTACGGCGAGATGCTCTGGTATCAATCGCTTGGATATGGGGACAGATTCTGGATCTCAATTTTCAGCCAAACTGGCTTTGCAATTGCCGGTGCAGTAATCAGCGGAATAATAGTTTTCGTTCTCACATTAAATATCACCAATTATAAAAAATTTGCCCGCTCAGTAATTCTTTTAATTTCTCTTGTTATCGGAGGACTTTGGGGATATACCAATTGGGAAATAATCCTTAAATATTTTTATGCCGTGCCTGCTGGAATAACAGAACCAATATTTAATAACGACGCTGGTTTTTATTTGTTCAAATTCCCCTTCCTGCAAAATGTTAATTCACTACTCTTTACTTTATCTTTTATTTCTTTAATTGCTATCATATTCACAACCTTTTTTAAAATTTCTGGCGAACAAATGCGTTTTGAATTTCCGGTTGAGAATACTGAACAACAATTAAAACCGCTTTATTTGAACATCGGAATTTTTCTTTTAATACTAGCTTTAGGTAAATATTTAAATCGTTATGAACTTATGTACTCAAAAATGGGAGTAGTTGCTGGTCCTGGATGGACGGATGTAAATATTTTACTTCCTGCATACAGCATAATAATTGTAATTACTATAATCTTTGCATTGATGTTTTTAATTCCACCAATAAGAAGATTTGCACAAAGGAAATTTCAAAATGTTTTTAAGCGATTAGGACAATTACGGATTGCATTTTTAATTTTCTCATTAGTCGTTTTATTTTCGATTTGGTTTATTGCAATTACAGCAATTCCAGGATTATTCCAATGGCTGCGCGTTCAACCAAATGAAATAACTTTTGAAGTGCCGTACATCTCAAACAATATTCAGCTTACTCGATATGGCTTCGGTTTGAATAATATCGAAGAAAGAGAATATCCTATAACAGGAGATTTTACGCAGACAACCGTTGACAGCAATCCTGCGATTTTTAATAATATTAGATTATGGGACTGGCATGCGCTTCAGGCAGTTTACAAACAGTTTCAGGAAATCAGACTTTATTATGAATTTACAGATGTAGATGTTGACCGCTATACTTATGATAATAAGTACAGGCAGGTTATGATATCTGCCAGAGAACTGGAAGTGAATAATCTTCCGCAGCAAAGCCAAACTTTTGTAAACAGAATATTTAAATACACACATGGATTTGGAATTACTTTAGCATCTGTTAGTGAATTCACTCCACAGGGTTTACCTCATCTTCTAATAAAAGATATTCCTCCTGTAAGTGAATTCCCTAACCTAAAAGTTGATCAGCCAAGAATTTATTTTGGTGAAGTTACAAATACTCATGTGGTTGTAAATTCAAAGGAAGATGAATTTGATTATCCCAGTGGTGAAGACAATGTTTACTATAATTATAAAACCAAAAGCGGAGTTGAGATAAACAATTTCTGGCGTAAGTTTTTATATGGATGGAAATTTGATGGAAGTTCATTCCTTTTTTCATCTTATACAACTGAGAAGAGCAGCATTTTATTTCATAGGCAGATTGAAGAACGTGTAAAACTGCTTGCACCTTTCCTTAAGTTTGATGAAGATCCATATATAGTGCTTGCAGATGGTAAGCTATACTGGATTATAGATGCTTATACAACTTCACATTATTTTCCTTACAGCGAACCGTTTTCATCAAATGAAAGAATAGAATTTAAAGAAGGTGAAACTGCAAAAATTCTGGAGAACCAGATTGCAGGATATCTTGATGGAGAAAATTATATCCGTAACTCTGTTAAAGCTGTAATTGATGCATTTAGTGGTGATGTTAATTTTTATATCTTTGATGATAAAGATCCGATAATTAAAGTATGGAACAAGATTTATCCTAACCTGCTTAAAACCAAAGACAAAATGCCGCAATCCATTCATGCTCATGTACGGTATCCCAGAGATCTGCTGCTTACACAGGGACTTATATATGCAAAATATCATATGAATGATCCACGTGTATTTTATAACCAGGAAGATTTATGGATACGGGCAACGGAAAAATATTATAAAGATGTTAAACCGGTTGATCCATATTATATAATGTGGCAATTACCGGAACTTAATAAACCGCAGTTTGCTCTTGTTCTTCCATTTACTCCAAAGAACAGGCAAGTTTCAATTGGCTGGATTGCCGGAATGTGCGATCCTGGTAACTACGGTAAATTTATTGCATACAAATTTTCTAAAGAAAAACAGGTGCTCGGTCCGCAGCAGGTTGAAACAAAAATTGATCAGGATAGATTTCTTTCCGGACAATTAACATTGTGGGATCAGCGTGGTTCCAATGTAATACGCGGAAACACACTTGCAATTCCAGTTGATAAAACTATGTTTTATGTTGAACCGATTTATCTTCAAGCGGAAACAGCCGCTTATCCAGAACTGAGACTTGTTGTTGTTATGCACGGCGATAATTTGAGTTATGGTGAAACATTCGACAAAGCATTGCAAGGATTGTTTAATAAAACAGATCAGCCTTTGCCAATAGCCGAACAGCAAATGCAGGGAACAAAGGAACAACCAGCAATAACAAACAGCCAATTAATTAAAAATGCCAACGATGCATTTAATAACTATCTTAAAAATTTAGGTGAAAAAAAGTTCGGTGAATCCTCTAAAGAATTAGAGAATTTGCAGAACTATCTTAAACAGTTATCAGAAAAATCAAAATAGAATTATAGACCATCTACAAATAGCCCCGGAATAATTTCGGGGCTATTTAATAAATCCAATTTTGCATTCTTCACTCTACGTTCTTCGTTCTTCATTTTCTCTTGGTGATTAAAACAGTTTAAACCAAAACCATACGGTAATGTATAAAATAATCCGCTGGAACTATTAAATAGCATTATAATGTTTAGGTGTCATTAAGTTGATGCTGATATACTGGTGAATATTTTTTTATCAGTTCAGCTTCAAAAGGAAAAGGAATGGAAACAATAACTAAAATAAATCCTAACGACTGGAAAAATCTTGTAGCAAAATATCAAACATCTCACACCTGGAAAAGTATTTGGCAATTAGGTAATTCATTAATACCATTTTTTGTTCTATGGTATGCAATGTATCGAACCCTGGAAGTTAGTTACTGGTTAACTCTTCTTCTATCAATTCCGGCAGCAGGATTTCAGGTTCGTATTTTTATAATTCAGCACGATTGTGGACACGGATCATTTTTAAAATCTCATAAAGCGAATAGCTGGATTGGTTTGTTGTGCAGCTTTATCACCTGGACTCCTTATTTTTATTGGAGGAAAGGACATGGTATTCATCACGCTCATGCAGGAAATTTGGAATATCGCGGGATCGGGGATGTTTATACAATGACTGTTCAGGAATATCTTCAGAAATCAACCTGGGGGAAAATAAAATACCGGTTATACCGGCATCCATTATTTTTATTCTTTTTTATACCGGCAATAATATTTGTGCTTTGGTACAGGTTCCCCACATCAAAAAATAAAGCTTTAAAGAAAGTTCAATCCAATGTTTACTGGACAGACCTGGTAATTATATTGCTTGTAGGCTCCTTGATTTGGTTGGTTGGATTAAAAGCTTATTTATTAGTGCAATTACCTATCATTTTTTTAGCAGCATCTGCGGGTAACTGGCTGTTTTATGTTCAGCATCAATTTGAAGATACTTACTGGGCAGATAAAAATAATTGGGATTTCTCTCTGGCTGCAATGCAGGGAAGTTCTTATTATAAGTTGCCAAAAATAATTCAATGGTTTACCGGTAATATTGGATTCCATCATATTCATCATCTTAGTCCGGTAATTCCAAATTATTTGCTGGAAAAATGTTATAAGAATAACTTGGTTTTTCAGAAGGCGGTAACATTAAATTTGCACACAAGCCTAAAAAGTATTTTCTTAAGTCTATGGGATGAAGATCAAAAAAAAATAATCAGTTTCCATAAACTTAAAAAGATTAAAGTCCATCATATTACCGCTACAATTTAGTATAACATCAATTTTAATTAAAAGTCCCCGACTTCATATCGGGGCACTTATTTTTTAAATTTGCCAATTCTTCATTCTACATTCTACATTCTACATTCTACATTCTACATTCTACATTCTACATTCTTCATTCTACTTAAAGCTCCCATTCGATTCCAAATATCGGCATAATGCTCCACTGAAAAATTGTTTCTTGTAAATTTTTATCAGCGTTCCAAACATACTCTGTAATGTTCTTTCTGTTGTAAGTATTCCAGATTGAAAGATAAATATCTACGCTTTGTGAGCTGAAGAAAAATTTCTTATCAACTCTGATATTTAGTGAATGATAATCCGGATAACGTTCTTCATTTATTTTTGAATCATCAATTATTCCAAGTCTTGCTTGGCTTGATTTTTCAATGTTGAACGGAGTATAAGGAATTCCGCCGGCATAAGTCCAGCGCAAACTAAACTCCCAATCGTTGGTTGGTTTGTACCCAACGATAAAACTAAAAATAAATTTGTTATCATAAATTCTATTTCTCCAGGCACTGTTGTAGTCTTGATATCTGCTTCGGAAATATGATCCGCTGATAATTCCATAAAAATCTTCTGCAAGTTTTTTCTGAATAAGCAATTCTATTCCTCTTGTAAAACCTTTACCAATGTTTTCCAAATTATCATAGTTACCAAAAGAGTTTCCGCTCAAACCACCATCAATCACACATAAACTTGGATCTTGTTTTGTCAAAGGAAGATTTTCATATTCCTTATCATATACTTCAAGCGAAAGTTTTGTATCCGGTGTAACTAAAAATTCCAATCCTGCTCCGAAGTGATATGCGGTTACACTATTCAGTTTCTTAAACTTTTCCTTTTGTGATAGCAACACCATCGGTAACTGCTGATAGAAAATTCCCGTATTAGCACTTAATCTAAGTTGATCAGTCAAATCATACGCAATAGATAATCTTGGCGACCACTTCATAACTTCATTAAGAGAATAATAATCTGACCTAATCCCGATGGATGCAGTAAATCTATCAAACGGATTTACAACGTATGATAAAAATATTCCTGCTCTTTGTGGATGAATTTTTCTATTAACAACATTAGTCGGATCAACTGTTCCAAGTCTATTGGTATCAGAGTACATAGTATAATCATATTTGCCAACACTAAAGTTTATATCAATTCCAAGTTCCAGCTTATTCCATTTGTTAAGTTGTAAATAGTTTGAGTTCTTTAAATTAAATGAATTCTCAAGATTGTTAGAAGAATAATGTTTTTCACTTGTGCTTACTTTATTGAAATCATTTTTAAAACTTTGTGTTGATAAGGAAATATTTGTTGTTGAATAAAAATCTTTGTTCCATAATGCCCGCCAGGAAACTCCCGCAGTGTTCTGATAATTCTTTATCATTCCATAATAACTACTTCCTTGCTCAATCGCATCATCTCTATTAAACTTCTCATAATCGTCTGCAAAAATATCAAGCAAAGTAATTTTATGGTTTTTATTTATATCATATGTTACTTTTCCCTGAGCATCTCCGTAACGAATAAGCATTCCCATTCCGGCAGCTTTCTGGAAAAAATCTAAATAACTTCGTTTAAACGAAAGCATCCACGATCCTATCTTGCCCGGTAATGGACCTTCAGCTCCACCACCAAAACCAGCCCAATTTAAATCAGCTTGCAGATCAAATTCTTCTTTATTTCCTTCCCGGTATTTAATGTCAACTATAGAAGAAAGTTTGTCGCCATATGATGACGAGAAACCGCTTGTTAAAAAATTAAAATTATCAATTAAGTCAACATTCAGAATTCCAATTGGTCCCCCGGTGGAACCAATAGCAGGGAAATGATTTATATTTGGAATCGGAATACCATCAACAAAAAAACCATTCTCGCTCGGACTACCACCTCTAACAACAAGGTCATTGTTTTCATCGGATACTTTAGATGTGCTCGGTAAAGATAAAATTATTCTACTTACATCACCCATGGAACCGGGTGATCTTTTTATTTCTTCTGAATTGAAATTAACCAAACCAAGATTATCGGCGTCAATTTTCTGGAAATAACCTGCAGTTACAGTAACTCCTTCTGTTTGAATTAATGTTTCCTTTAATTCTATTTCAATTTGTGTAATTCTTTCTGGACGAACAAATACATCTGTTCTTATTAAACTTTCGTAACCTACTGATCGAATTTCCAATTTATAATTTCCCACGGGCACATTTGGAATTGTGAAGCTGCCGTCCAAATTTGTTGTTGTGCCAAGTTTTGTATCCAGAATTAAAATTGTAGAGCCGACAAGATCTTCTTTTGAATTTTGACTAATAATTTTTCCGTTTATAGTTCCCTTGGGTTCCTGACTAAATAAAACAGCGGACAAAACTATTACCAATATTATTGAGAGGATAACTGTTAAAATAAATCTGATTCTGTCTGACATTGTTACTCCTGATTTTGCAAAAATTTCTGGAGCAAAAGTATCGATGGATACAGATCAATTCGCCTTTTCTTATAAAAGTGAACAGATATTATGGTTCGGACTTATAAATCCGCACGAGTTTTAGGTTTACAAAGTTTGCAGAGTTTGTTTTTTAAACTCAGAAGGAGTAATACCAGTATATTTTTTAAAAGAAGTGTTGAATGAAGATTTTGAATTGAAACCACATTCTTCTGCAATTGCAAGTACAGTTAGATTTTGAACATTTGGATCGATTAACATTTTTTTTGCTTCTTCAACCCGGTAAGTATTTATAAAATCAAAAAAATTCTGATTTAGTTTTTCATTTATAATTTGTGAAAGATGATGTGGAGTTATTTGAAGTCTATCAGCAAGTTTTTGCAAAGTAAGTATGTTATCAATGTATGGCTTTTCGTTTGTCATCAAAGCTAAAAGCTTTTTAAGATACTCATCCCCTTTTTCACCAGTTAAATTTGATTTTTCATATTTCTTTACACTTATCTCATCATTCAGCGGAAATACAATTTCCGGTTGAATCAGTCCAAGGTAACCAAATACGAAAATAAAGATTGTAATAATTATTGGTAAAGTAACGTGGTAAATTGAACTGAGATCAACACCAAGATAAATAAGAACCAGGTGACTTGCGATGAACACAAAAATTGAAATGATAGCATTAAGACAAATATTTAACCAATGCAAATTCATTTTTTCAAGTGAAGAAGTTTCATTTTTTAATCTTTGTACATGAGCATTGATTGATTTTTTTGTAATAATAATATAGGTGGAAGTTTGGATTACCTGGAAAATGCTAATAAGCATATCCATACTACTTTTCATAATTGCAGGATTGGAAAGATACACAAGCTTATAATCAGCGTCTTTTAAATAAAATGGTAAGTTTAAAATAATTACTAAAACAAATGGTATAAAATGAAGCGCATGATTCCATATAAATTTGTAGTTTCTCTCGGTCTGGATTTTTACATAGAAGTAAATAAGTGGTCCAAATAACAGCGTGGTTGGGAAAGTGGTTTTTTGCAGGTGCGGGTATTTGAAAAACAGATTAGCAGTATAAAAAAAATAATAGCCCATGCTTACTGACAATACAAAAAATATAGCACCAAGGATATTATTTGCTCTTCGGTTACCGCTTTTTTTAGTAACCAGAAAGAACCCGACAAAAAATCCCTGGACAATGCCAAGCAAAATAATTACTGCTATTATATTCATATTTGACTTTTGAAAATTACAGCGTAAATTTAGCGAGAAATATTTGAATTATAAATTTACATTCCGATGTTAGCAATAAAACCAGTCCAAACCCGGGATGAATTGAATTTCATCCACCAACTATTTTTGGAATATGCATCCTCACTTGATTTTAAATTGTGTTTCCAGAATTTTGATAATGAACTAGCTAATTTACCCGGAGATTATTCCCCGCCTTCCGGCAGACTACTAATTGCATTTTACAAATCCAATCCTGCAGGATGTGTTGCACTTAGAAAACATGAAGCGAATGTTTGCGAAATGAAACGGCTTTATGTTAAATCTGAATTCAGAGGAAAAGAGATCGGTAAAAAATTATGTGAAAGCCTCATTGAAGAATCTAAGAAGATTGGTTATGAATTTATGAGAGTTAGATACAGTTCCAAATATGATTGCTGCAATAAAACTTTATCAGTATTTAGGATTTAAGGAAATAATGCCATACCGTTTTAATCCTATTGCAGGGGCAGTTTATATGGAAATAAAATTAACTTAACGGCAGTTGCACAATAAAAGTTGTTCTCTTTCCTACTTCACTTTCAACCGAAATAGTGCCTTTGTGAATTCTAACAATCTCCTGCGCAAGCGAAAGACCTAATCCGCTCCCGGGAATTTTTCCGCGAGTTTCATTTGAGCGATAAAATCTTTTGAAGATATGTTGCAACTCAGCTTCCGGAATGCCGCATCCATAGTCTTTTATTTTTAGAATTGCAGAGGAATTATTCTTTTCAAGATTTATTTCTACTTTACTATTTACTTTTGAAAACTTGATTGCATTATCAATCAAATTTATTATTACACTTTTTAATTTTTCTCTATCTGCCTGCAATTCAATTATATCTGAAATTGAAGGATAAAGTTCTACACGGTTTACAGAAGCAACGCTTTTCATCAGCTGTATGCATTCGATAACTAACTCGTCCAATCTTACTAATTCATAATTTAATGCCTGCGGAGAAGCATCCAATTTTGCAAGCGCCAGCAATGAATTAGAAAGAACATTTAATCTTTCAATTTCAGTCAAAGCTATTTTTATGCTTTCTTTTATTTCTTCTTCTTTAGAACTGAGTTCTGCAAGTTCAAGCTCTGTCTGGATAACTGTAAGCGGAGTTTTAATTTCGTGGGAAGCATCGGCTATAAAACGTTTTTGGCTTTCAAATGATTTATCGAGACGGTTAATCATATCATTAAGTGTTTCTCCAAGTTTTCTTATTTCATCTTTTACTTTAGGTAGTTCAATTCGTTTACTTAGGCTTGTGGCTGTAATAGTCTCAACTGTGTCAATCATATTCAATATTGGTTTGAAAGAATATTTTGAAATGAAGTTTGCTGCTGCTGCTGTTATAAATAATGTAATTGGAATTACAATAATAAAAAAGAAAATATGTATTGTAATCTGGCGTTTGTATTCCTGCAAAGATGATGCAGCCACAATAAAATATTTTCTGGATGTATCTAATTCCTCCTTAATTACCGTGCAGTAGAAATCATGATTATCCTGTTTAACTTCAAACCATTTTTCAACATTTAGTTTCAGCATTTCGGTAGAAAAATCTTTAGAGAATTCACCGACTACCACAACTTTTTTAAAATCGGAATTTAAAATCATAAACTGACGGTGAATTAATCCTTCTGAATTTATTTTGTTAAATTTTTCAAGTTTAGGAAATTCTTTACTGTATATTTGTCTTGTTAGCTCACTCCTAAGTTTTTGAGAATAATCAGCAAGCTGAGTAGAAACCATTCTCTTTTGCTCTCTCCGAATATCATCAATTGCAAAAATAGAAATTATTATAAGCAGAAATCCAAATACCATTGTGTAGCTTAAAACAATTTTTTTCCTGATTGTAAGCATTATCTCTCCTTATCGGAAAATAAATAACCAACTCCGCGTACTGTGTGGATTAGAGGTTTATCAAATTCTTTATCAATTTTTTGTCGGAGAAATTTTATAAACGATTCTATTACGTTGCTCTTTGGATCAAAATTCATATCCCACAAATGCTCGGAGATTTTTTCCCGAGTAAGAATTTTGTCCGGATTCATCATAAACAATTCCAGTAAAGAAAATTCTTTAGCGGATAATGATATTTCCTTTCCATCTCTAGCCGCCTGGTGTAAACATTGGTCGAGAACAACTCCGAATCTTTCAATCTTAGTTGTTTTCACAACAGTATTACGTCGGATAAGAGAACGAATCCGTGCAAGCAGTTCTCCAAAATGAAAAGGCTTTGAAAGATAATCATCAGCACCCTGGTCTAATCCTTTTATCCTATCCGTAACATCGCCAAGTGCAGTAAGCATTAAAATTGGAACAATAATTTTTTTATTGCGTAAATTTGTACAGGTTTGCCAGCCATCTTGTTTTGGAAGTATAATATCCAGAATTATTAAATCATACGAATTGATTATTGCAAGTTCTTCGCCTTCAACACCATCGTTGGCAAGGTCAACGGCATAACCTTCTCTCTGTAATCCTTTGCAAATTGCATCGGCAATTTTTTTTTCGTCTTCTATTATTAAAATTCTCAATTCGTTATTCCTACAGAGTAAATTTCTTTGTCTTATGTTTTTGTTCAAATTGACTTCACACTGTTTTTCTGTCCTTGTCAGTGAGAAGAATAAAGGGAGAAACCAAAAATATTTTCAATTCCTCTCTAACAAAACTGTTAAGCTTCTGCTAATCGCTGGAGAGTCAGTTAATTTAAAAACCAATGCTCAAAGCTGTTTCAATGGTATTATTAAAATCACTAACCCTAACATGACCTTTCGGTTCTGCAATTAAAAGATAACTATACTTTTTTAATGAATTATAAATCTCCGAAAGGAATCTTTTATAAACATGTACTTCGTGAACTACTGCAAACGCCGGTGCAAAATCAATCTGCTCTTTTACATTATTAATCTGAAGTGATGTAGATGCACTTAAGCGTGTTTCAATTCTATTTTGCAAATTTGCTTTAGCAACTCTTCGTTTAAGATTACTCAGCATCTTCTCCTGCAAATCTACATATATAACATTACCCGAATCACCAACAAGCTGAGCCATTGGTAAACTAAAATATCCCATCGCACTTCCAACATCAAGCACTTTCATTCCCGGTTTAATATATGGGAAGAGAATCTTTACCGGATTGTGGTATAATTTCCTGAATGGCATTATAAAAAAAATCCAATCCACCAGGAGCAAACATGTTCATTCATTTTTTCCTTTAACAATGTTTCAAAAATAACACTTTTTGCAAGATGAATCCGTGAATAGGAAAATGTTTGCGGAAAATTAAATCCAATGTTATAAAAGTTGTTTTTCTCCGATTCACGGCTTCTTTATTTTTTTTATTCAACAAAAAGTCCTTCACCAAATCTCAAAATCAAAAATGAAGAATCCGGCATATTATATTTAACTAATGCTGATTTCAGGTCTTTCTCATGTGCATCAACAGCCTGCTCCGGGTGTTCTGCAAATGTTGCATAATGAATTCCAATACTTTGTCTGGAGTTTAGCAACCTGTGCGTTTTAACCGCGTCTTCAGGATTCATATGTTGGGTCTTCATAAACCATCTCTTTTCATAATTACCAACAGGAAGGATTGTTAACCTGAAATCAGAAAACTTTTTCTTTAGTGAATCAAGAAAATTTCCGTAGCCTGTATCACCGGCAAAATAAATGTTTCCTGATTTTGACTGGATTACGAATCCGCCCCAAAGAGTTCTATTGCCTCCAAACAAAGTTCTGCCGGAACCATGAAGCGATGGAACAAAAATAAATTTCGTTTCTGATGAATTAATTTTATATTCATTCCACCAATCAAGCTCATAAACATTATCGAAACCTTCATCTTCAAGCAGTTCCTTTATTCCCAATCCTGCTAATATTACCGGATGATGCTTTTTTAATAACTGCTCTAATGTTTTTAAATCAAGATGGTCATAATGGTCATGACTTATCAGTATAAAATCTATCTTCGGCAAATCATTTAGATCTACCCCAGGCTTGCGGATTCTTTTTGGACTGAACCATGAAAAAGGTCCCGCATATTCCGACCAAATAGGATCTGTAAGAATATTGAGGCTATCTACCTGAATTAAAACTGTCGCGTGATTTATATATGTAACTTTCAGTTTGCCATCACCAACATAACTTTCTGGTTTAGGCTGTGGATCATCTTCAATATATTCAGGCCATTCTACAGTATCCATTTGCCACAGCCATTTCACTTCATCCCAAAAATTGTGATCGGGTTCTTTATTAAAGAACCGGCTTCCGTCAAAGTGATCGGATGGCGCACCATTGTATAATACTGAGCAACCGCAAAGCAATTGCATAATCATTACGCCCATCAGCATTAAAAAAATATTAACAATTTTGCCAAAAAACATTTTATTTTTCTCCATCAATATAATGGAACGGGAATATTCATATACTTGAAATTAACCGGCGGATTTGCAATTCGTGTAACTGAATTTTTTGATAGATTTACAATTACTTCAATTACCGGAATTCTTTTGGCTGCGCTAAAAAGAATTTCTTTTCCTTCTGCTTCTTGTCCGTTACGTAAAATTGCTTTTGTAAAAACAATTTTATAAATGTTCTTATCATAATTATCTGGCAGGTAATGGTCTGTATCTTCGTAAACTTTGTTCATTGGTATCTCCTGCACATACCAATTTACTGGTAATATATAATTGATGAACTTATTATTTTTTCCCTGACTGCTCATCAAATGTTTTTGAACTTCCGGATTAGCATTAGCTATTTTAACAAGTTTGGTAAGTTTTGCTTGCTCCATTTTTGAAATAGAAATATATGCCGCATCTTTGTTAAACTTTGCATACAGACTATTAATAGAAATCTCTTCAAGAAGATTTGCTAATCCAATTGCACATACAGCAGTTATTATATATAAGGTGACGATAGTTAGATATCTGATAAATCCAGATGAAGGCAGTTTATAATAATTATTGAATTCCGCAATTCGAATTGGGAAGAACATTTGTGTTTTTCTTTTGTACTCGATGTATGTCTCGCCAAATTTTTCTTCGCATTCGCGCTCTTCCATTTTTGCAAGAAAGTAATAAACAAAAAGCATAAACAGATAAGAAAGAAGAGCTATATACCTTGGCCATAAGATAAGCAATCCCAAACCACAAATTATAAGTGAAGCATATTGCGGATGGCGTATGATGCGGTAAATACCGCCGATTACTTCTTTCTTGCGTGTAAGTTTGTAATAGTAAACTTGTGCAGCGCCAAAACAGAAACCAGTAAAACCAAATATTATGAGAATCCAGCCGATTATGTTATGTATATCCAATAATCCATTATATGTTTCTTTAACAATATGCGGAAGAAAGGCTCGGCATAACCAGGCAAGAATCGGACTATCATTAAGAAAGCCCAATCCTTTTCCATAAACTGCATAAAAATAAATTGCAAAAGGACTTGCCATAAACATAAACTCGAACGCAATCAGGATGTAAAATAAGGATGCAATCCAAAAAGTTTTTTTACCAATCGGTTGTTTATTATCCAAGATATAAGAATTCTCTTTTTTCATAAGTGTATTCATATAATTCACATTTATAATGGATAACTTTATTGAACTAAACTAAAACTCAAACTTGAATCCAAAAGTTGGGTAAACCATTGAGCCTTCTTTAATAACTTCGCCGGTTCTGGAATTCAGAGTTTCCTGAAAAGTATTTTTGTTATCATAGACGTTTATAACATCAATAAATGCAATCAACGCCAGATTGCTAATAAACTGATGTCGATAGTCAATTCTAAAGTTCAGTGCATGGTAGTCGTCAAAACGTTTGTTATTCTTTGCAAGTATCTCCATTGAATATCTAACCTTGTTTGGGTTATTCAACACATCGGAATAAACTATATATGTATCAGACGGTCTTCCTGTAGCATATTTCCACTTAACAGAGATTGACCAGTTATCGTTAAACTGATAACCAATAAGTACATTAAATATATGCGGCTGATTGAAAGAGGAATTATAATATGCCATCGCGTCTGCATTTTTTCTTTTGCTTACAGAATATGAGTAGTTTATCTGACCGTAATATTTGTCGGAAAATCTTTTTAACAAACCAAAATCTAATCCGTATACATAACCCTTACCGTTGTTAACCATAGCATTACTGCCATATGCCGGTTTAACGAGTAAATCCCATAATTGTTTATAATACCCTTCAATGGTAAGCTTAATATCCTCGCTCAGGTAATTGGTAAAGCCGAAAATAAAGTGAGCCGCTTTTTCGTTAGTAAGATTTCTATTCTTTCCATTGGTTGTCAGATATTCAATTTCAGGCGCTTGATTATAAATACCAGCAGCAAAGTTAATAGTTTGAATCGGAGACAATTGATACGAACCGCTTATTCTTGGCGAGATAAAAGATTTTTTAATCATGTCATCATATTCAAATCGCAATCCCGAATTGATATTCAAACATTCAATTGGAGAAAAAGAAACTTCAGTATAAGCTGCCGCTTCATTTCTTCTTCCTTTGAACGAAAAGTTTACATCAGCAGGATTTGTAATATAATATTTATTACCGTTCATATAAGGCAAATCGTTGCTGTTATAAGTATAAATTGTGTCTTCCCCAAATTGCGAAAGACTAAAATTTCTTTTTGATGTTTGAAATTGAATTCCGGAACTAAATAAAACATTCTTCGAAACGGAATAGCTTAACTCCGACTTTGCCCCAAAAACATCAGTAACAGAGTTGTCCTGAATAATTGGAAATCTTGTTGATACCTTTTCCTTTTGTGGAGCAATTCCGTTTTCCTTATCAAGGTAAGCTGTACCAACTTTATCAGTGCGGTCAATTTTGTTGAAATATACATTAGTGTTTAATACGCTGGATGGCGAAGTAAGCCAACGCCAGTTAAGACCTGTTAAAATCTTGTCCTCATTTTGATTTACCAAATCAGGATCGGTCGGATTTTTCAATTTAAAAATATGTTCTACTGTTCGCTGGTATGTTTCGGTTGAGTAAATTGATAGTAGTGAAATTTTGTGGCTTTGGTTTATTTCGGAAGTGAATTTGAATAAAAAATCGGAATACTTCGGGTGCCCATGACTTAACTCGTTAATCATATCCAATAATGTTTTAAAATCCTGATGACGTGCAGAAAAAACCATACTTGAATTCTTAAAGAGATATGAAGGACCATCATAATTGGCTTCCCAGCCAAGTAAATCATATGTACCATTAAGTGAGAAGCTTTCGCGGTTTCCCTCTTTAATAGATAGGTCTAAAAGAGAGGCATTCTTTCCGCCAAACCTGGCACCAAAACCGCCCCCTTGAAATTTTGCTTTCTCAACTAATCCTGAAGCAAAGATACTGAAACGCCCGCCCTGAATTTCTTCATTGCCGCTTGATTCCGTAAAATGTGAAATACTCGAGAAAGGAATATTATCCACCATAATAATATTTTCTCTTGGCGCTCCACCGCGGACAGAGAAGGAACTGAACTCACCGCCGCTGCTTGATACACCGGGTATTGTTTCAACTGCTCTGAATATATCACCTGCTGCTCCGGGCGCTCTTTTAATTTCTTCACGTTCAAATCCATATGCAGAAACTGGAAATTCTTTATCTTCATTAAATACACCTGCCGTTACATTTACTTCCTTGCTGGAAATAAAAGATTCGACTAATTCTATTTCTTTAACATATGTTGTTTTATTCCTGATAACCCGCACATCAGTTTCTAAATAATTATTATATCCCAAGTAACTCACCTGCAGCTTATAAATATCTTCGTCAACATTGCTGATGAGATAATATCCTTCGCCATCGGTTGATGCGCCAAGCGAAGTACCCTGTACAGAAACATTAGCGCCAATTAAAGGCTGCTTTGTTTTTTTATCAATTACCTTTCCTTTAACGCTGCCTTTTTTCTGTGCAAAAATTGAAATACAGAAACAAAGTAAAATTATTAAGAATGTACTTTTCATTCTTTCTCCAAATTATTTACAAAAATTTAAGAGCGATGAAAAACTCAAAGCTCTGGAGCAAACTTATCAGGGAAAGATGAAAATAAGATGAAAAGCCGAAGTCAGAAATAAAAAATTTTCTTTAATTCTCTACGAAATAAAACAGAAAATTTTATATATACTTTTATAGTAGGTTTTAATTATTTTTGAAAAAAAAATAGAAATATTTAAAAGGATTTACTTTGGAAGAGATTTTCCCACAACCAATTAAAAATTTACCACAAGCGGATATTCCAATTAAAGGAATCACCTCTTATCTATCGCAAGCAGTAAATCATCAAATAATCTTTATGGAATTCAGTGAGGATGTTGAAGTGCCAGAGCATTTTCATGAAAGTCAATGGGGAATTGTTCTGGAAGGAAAAATTGATTTAACAATTGATGGAGTACAGGAGAGTTATTTAAAAGGTGATAGGTATTTCATTCTAAAAGGAGTAAAACACTCGGCTAAGATTTACGCGGGTTATGCCGATATTACTTTCTTTAATCAAAAAGATAGATATAATAAAAAGTAATTTTGTTGGAATTGTAAAGGAGAAATTATTATGGAAGAAATATTAGCCCGTTGTGGATACAGATGCGATCTGTGCCCCGCATTCAATCCCAACATAAAAAGTTTTGATGACAAGAAGAAGATAAGTGAAAAGTGGCATCAGTATTTTGATTTCTATTTGGCTCCGGAAGAAATTGGCTGTGATGGTTGCTTAAAAGACGCTAAGCTGCTCGATTCAAATTGTACTGTTAGACCATGTGTTCTTGGGAAAGAATTAGTGAATTGTGGATATTGTAATGAGTTTGGGTGTGATAAATTGAAAACCAGAATGGACGCGATGGAAGAGGCGATTAAAAATCATAAAGATATTTCTAAGGAAGATTATAATCTCTACATTCAGCCATACGAAAGCCGTAATCGATTGATGAATTTCAGAAAGAAATGAACAACATATTTTGTATCGAATAATAAACAAGGAATACAAAATTCCGAAATGTTAATTTCATTATTAATAATTCCTTGTTCATGATTTTAATTATTTTAATTCATTTAGTAAAATATTAATGAACTGAATGAAGACCAATTTTATTTCCTTCTACATCAATAAAAAATGCCCAATATCCAATTTCCGCTGTAATTAATGTTTTTGGTAAAACAACTTTTCCACCGGCAGCTTCTACTTTAGAAAGAACAGTGGTTAAATCATCACCACCATTTAAATAAACAACAGTGCCTTCTGTAGATGGTTTATAACCTTCACCTTTAACAATTGCTCCGCCAACAGCTTCCTTATCGCACTTGAAAAAACCCATTTGAAAACCCATCATGTCCTGGGCATCCATTGTATAACCAAAGATCGATTCGTAAAATTTTTTTGCTTTTGCGAAATCGATTACTGGAATTTCGAACCAGTTGATAGCGTTAACCACTTTACCTCCTTAAATTAATGTTGTGTTGTGTATTATATAAATTATAATAAATTTTTATGAAAATGAAAAATTCTGAAAAAAAAAGACGCCCTGATGGACGTCTTAAATTTGGGATATGAGCCACAAAAAATTTCTACCTGGGTTGCTTTGGACCAAAATCGAATGGATACATAAATGAAACTCTTGGTTCAATTTTTTTCTGTGGTTTGTAATCGATAACCTTACTATCAGCATCTCTAATCGGTGAGAACGTCCATTGGTAAACTAAAGAAACAAGGAGATAAACATAAGGCTTATATCCTGCCTCGGCATAAAGATAAGAGCGGTCATCAAGTGTAAACAAATCCTTTTCACCCTGGATATCTATTTTATCATAACCAACACGGGCAACATAGGATCCCTCTTTAGGTGAAATATCAGCAGCTAAATGGAGCAAACCGCTCTTCGGATTTTTATCAAGTCGCTGATAACTCCCAATAATATCAAAAGTATTAAGAAGGCGAACAAGAATTTCCCCGTAGAATCCATTCCCAACATCCTTAAAAGCATTCAGTCCAGCAGCTTTACTGTAAAATGAACCATTCGCAGTATCCAAAGCAAATCTTTGGATTTCATACATTGAATTAAAATAGGAAGGTAAATAATTATCACCGTTCCATCTTCTTTCTAATTTGGCTCTTACTGTTACAAGACCAAAACCGTTTAAATCCAACATCAATCCAGCAGCGGTGCCGCTTCCAAAATTTATTATTTTAACAAAATCGAAATAAGGTGTAAGTGTAACAAAGCTGGATAAACTGATTGGTAAACCTACATCTAACCCAATTATTTTAGTTGCTCCTTTATCTTTTTCTATTTGGAATGTATTCGTCGAATCAATATATGTTCCTTCAATAACTCCTGCATACTTATTAAAGTCAGTAGCAAAAGTAGCTCCAACTTCCAGATTACTAATAATTGGAATGGGAGCGCTTTCACCCCATTTCAATGGACGAACAAAACCTCTGATTCCAGCTACTCCGGATTGACCGAAGTTTCCATAAACTGTTTCGAACCCAATTTTATCAAAGTCCAGATCGAATTCTAATCCAATTTTTCTGGTATCGTAGCTTGGACTATTGTTGTACATATACATTATACTACCATGCCCAAGAGAGGCATAATCGAGCGCACCAAGACGAACATAAGTTTCTTCGTGTTTTTGTCCGTAGCGGACATAACGAATAATACTAAGATAATCGGAGAACTCATTAAAATTTTCCTTACGCAAATTTCCCTGAGTATCAAATTCCAAATTCAGATCAATTCCAACTCCAAAATTGGCAAAAGCAATTTCCGGTCGGAAGTGAAAAGTGTAATGAGGTTGATTGTCAATCCAGGTTAATCCGAGTCCACCAGCAATATCACCCTGGTTTGGATTTGGAAAATAACCAAATTGCGAAAATCCAATTTGTGAAAGAAGTACTAAAAAAATCAGTAACAGTTTTTTCATGGTTCCACCCACTTATCTATTTAATAAAATTCATTTTCCTAACAGAAATATATTTTGAATCAGAAGATTGAAATTCCATTTTGTAAAAATAAATTCCACTGGCTAAACCTGCTGAATTGAATTCAACCTGATATTTTCCAACCCTCCCTCTTTGCAGGATTTCATCATCAATTAGAGTTGATATTTCTCTTCCGAATACATCATAAATTTTTAATGAAACATTTCCATTTGCGGGCAATTGCCAGCTAATAATCGTACTTGGATTAAAAGGATTAGGATAATTCTGGTTAAGCCTAAAACTTGTCACGGTATTATTTATTTCTACTGAAGTAATTCCGGAAAACAAAATTCTAACCGTATCAGAATATTCTATTCCCCCGTCTGTATCAATTTGCTTAAGTCTATAAAAATAAATTCCGTTCTTTGTAAGAGTGCTGTCTTCAAAATTGTAATCCTTGGGAGAAAAACTATTACCATGACCTAAAACAAATCCAATTGCTTCCCAATTTTGTGAACTGTCGCTTCGTTCAATATCATACCCATAATTGTTTACTTCCGTTGCGGTTCCCCAATAAAGCCATACAACATTTGCTGTAATTTGCGGATAGAAATAAATCAATTCTACTGGAAGGTAATTTTCATTTGAAAAATGATCCACTTTAGTTTGCGAAATATTTTCCACTGAAAGAATCTGGCAAAGGAAAACAGTTAACAAAATAATTTTAAAATGATTTTTCAAACTACATTTTCCAAATATATTTTTTTGCAGAGTTTATCTAACAATAGCAAGTTTTTGAGTAACGTTTTCTGTTTTCCCATCTTTCTTTACGATCACTTTATACAAATAAACTCCATTGGCAACAGTGCTTCCATCCTGATCTTTTCCATCCCAATTAATTCTATTGAAATTAATGCGCAGCGGATATTGTCTTCCGTCAATTTCTCTGATCAGTCTTCCTGCGACTGTGTATATTTTTATTTTTAATTCATCAGGAAATTGTGTAAGAATAAAAGTAAAATCTGTTTTGTCTTTAAAAGGATTAGGATAATTATATACATCAATAAGTTTTAAATCATTAGAAACCTGAAAAGTTTTTTCGTATCCCGGTCCGTTTTCTAAATTCCCAATTATATTTTTGCCAAAGACTCTAAAAGTATGTTCACCATCATTCAATGTTGGAAGATACCTGAAAATAATTTTTCGCTTAATTGTATCCGAATTAATATCAAGCTGGGAATAGCTTACCTTCTCTTCATCAAGAAAGAATTGAACTGCAGAAGTGTCACTAACAGAAAACCAGACAGGATAAGTCAGAGTCATTTGAATGTTAGGAGATGGGGAAATAAAATCACCATCAGAAATAGATACGCCATCAAACGTAACATTTACGGAAGCCGATGAAACAGATGTTTTCGTTGTATCCCTTTTAACGATGAAAGGAATCTCATAAATATTATTGTCCTTGTATAATTCTCTTACTTTACCTTCTGAATCAATTGAAATTTTAAATTTCATATTACCGTAGTTATCATATTGATTACTCAGATAATTATACTCAAAATACTTTCGGCTCATAGAATCCAACTTAACAACTAAAGAATCCATTAAAATTCTTTGCGAGTTATCCGGTTTGACCAAATCGACTTTTACCTTAAAACTATCAGCCTGTGATTCGCCAACATTATAAACATAAAATTTTAGTTTAGTACTATCACCTTGAATGAGAGAATCTTTAGAAACGGAAACAACCTGGTAGTTAGTGACAAGTTCTGGAAGCATATGAAATTTTACACTTAATGATGACAAATTGGGGGAAATGGAATCTGAATCAGTTTTAAAATTTGATAGAATTTTAATTTTTGGATAAACCTTGGCGTCAATAAAACTTAAATTTGCAGCATTGTTATTTAATGATAAAAAATTCAAAGTATCAACAATTCCATTATCTCTTATCCCTAGTGGACGATAAGAACTAATGAGTTCATTACTAACTAATTGATTTACTGAAAGTGAATCCCATCGCCCAACTGGTCCGATTTCAGAAGATAATAGCGAACCATTTTTATTCGGTAAATAAAAAGTTGTATCAATTTGTACTTTTCCTTTAAATGGTTGGGAATAGGCTTCAGGGACTGAGCCTGGAAATGCTCCTTTTTTCCCAATGATTGCCCAGGAACCACCAAATGTTAAGCTATCAATAAACTTACTTCCAAAATTTTTAATTAGGTTTTTTAAAATTGGAGAGGAAACACTTCCTTCATTTGACACCGCTATTATAACGGTAAACTTATCTGAGAGAGTATTTAAAAAATTTATATAATTATTGATTTCTGTGGCTCCTCCGCCCAATAAATCAAAATGTCGATAACCTTTAAAAGCAAAACTACTATCATCAAATAAACAGATATGGTGACCTCGCAATGTATTTTCTGGAATATAGCTATTTCCATTTTTCTGAATTAGAGCCGAATTACCATCATAAAAACCAGCAGAGAGAGCGGAAAAAGCAACAATACTTGAATCAAATTCGATCCCCGTTTTTTGATATTTCAAATTTGCTAAAGTTGTTCTCGAGAAAGAAAGACTATCACTCAATAAATATTTACTCTCTTTCGTTTTAATAAAAGAAAAGAATGAACCAAATGGAGTATTTCCAACAATTTTTGCTCTTGCCCAGTACCGTTTGTTATTTTCAAAATCTGCAATACTAAGTGATGTAATTAATGTATCTAAAGTTTTAAATAGAGTTCTGCTGTTTTTAAAATTTTCATTGGTTGCAAATTCCATTTCTAAAGAATCGCTCAATTGTTTACTGCTTGGATTAAATAATCGCAAAGTATTACCCAATCCATTTTCAACAGAATTAAGAAGCGATGTTTTTATTGTTGAACCAACTACTAAATATTTAACAGTTACAAAATTATCCATTTCAGACAACTCATCAATTGAATTTTCAGCATCCAGTTGAATGGTCAATACATGTTCACCCGGTTTCTTTCGAATTGGAATTGATATTACTAAAGAGTCTGAAAATTTTGGTAGAGTTTTTTTTAACGATAAGCTAAAATTAGATGAATCATTTACAGCATCTTTTATAACAATCGTAAAAGAATCACTAGTAACTTTACCATAGTTATAAAATTTAATAAAAATTGAGAGAGACTCCGTGAGATCAGATGGATTTGCAGATTTTAAATGTATATCCGCAGCAGATATTGATAAGTTCGCTTTGTTAGGAATCGGGAGTCGTGCAATTGGATCACCAATTAGTGTATTGGTCAGAGCAAATAATTGGTAAACCCCTGAACTACCATACGTCTGAAGCATGGTTAATTTTGCTTGTTTTAGGGCTTCACTGATTGTGTATATTGAATCTTTCAAAACTTTTTCATAAAATAATTTTGGAGCTAATAATGATGAGGATAAAAATCCAAGAGAGGAGTTTCCGATATAAGCAATTGCTTCCCCTTCATTAGATGTAACAAATAGTTGCGAGAAAGAAGTTACATCAGGTTCAGCAAACCGAGCTGTTGAACAACCAAAATCTGTTATCAAAGGATTTCTATTTACATTATTATTTAATTGTGAAGCCTGTGTAATTGAGTTGTCCCATGTTTGAGTCCCACTATGCCCTAAATAAGAAATAATAACTGCTCCATCATTAATAGTTTTTTGAAACTCACCTTCTGTATAGGGACCAAAATTCGTATTAGGGTTAATGGTTTTATAAAAATGTTTTTGAATTCCGCCAACAGGAGGAGGTGAAACAAAATTATCGATAACATAATTATTGACTTCACGAAGTTGATCCAACTGACTCTGATTATCGCCAGTCCCACCAGAAAAAAAGATAAATCGTTTATTCCAACTATCAAACCCTTTAGAAATATAATTAATATGTTTATTCATGTAGTAGCTTAGTTCTTGCTCAGAAGTTACCGGTATTCTCCCAACATTCATTTGAGGTACATATGCTCCCGTTGTATCCCAGGTTACAAACCAATTATCGCTTACAGAAGCACCAAAGGAAGGAACGAAATTATATTTAGGCGGAATATTCATAAATTTAGTTTTATTCCCATGATAATCATAGGTAGCTCCGCCAATTAAACAAACATATTCCGGATAGGGAGATTGCCAATAGCTATGAGTAGCTTTTAAAAAATCTTTAATAGCTTCTGGGTTAAAATAACCATAGGCAAACTCGTCGTAAATGTCGTCAACATCAATTACTTTTGCATTAACATTATAACTATTTGAAATAAAAGAGGCGTAATCGTTTGTTTTGGAGATAAACTTTTTATTAGTAATTGCAAGATAATCTGCATGATTTTGTGAGTTTCTTAAGTTGACAAACTGCTTTACGTAATAAAACTTAGGTGTTTGGATTTTATTTTTATTAATTAAAATAAACTTATTTTGGTTTGTTAATGTATCAAAGAAAATAATTTCGTTGTTACTTCGTGTTAAATTATATTTCTTAAAAGATCCGCCATATTTCCAAACAACAATTGAATCACTTAAAACATTTGTAATTTTAATTCCTTTAATGGCCGAAGACAAATCAATAAAAGGAAAGGAAAATATCAGAGAATCATTATAAGTCATTACCCATCTTGGATATTCTACTTCGTACCAATCGAAAGCACAAGTATTTAAACTTGCAGTTGTAGTGAAGGAATGAATTTTTAATGAATTATTTCCATCATTTAAATCTTTCACAGGATATTTTCCTCGAAGGATTTTTTGACCATATTTATTAATATATCCCGAATCTTGTCTTTCTGCATTATTAACCGAAATAGCTAAAAGGTGGGCGTTCTGAGATATATTTGAAGCATAATCTTGAAGCCTGGAAAATACATTAACAGTTCCCTCAGAATATAAATTAGAAATTGCAAATGTATAATTTCGGGTCCCAACGCCTAGTTGATTATCAACCCAAGTCTTATTCTCATACCAAAAAGGCATTTCTCGTCTAACTTGATCTGCCATTGAAAAATCAAACCAATTATTTATTTCGTAATGAATAACTTCATTATAGTATTTTAAAGTATCTGAACTTGGACTTGCCGATTCATTATCTCCAATTACCACATGCTTACCATTTTCTCCATTCCATGTAAACCAATAAATAGTTGTATCCGAGTACCTATCAATATATTCGTTATAGGGTTCTCCAAAAATATTTAAATCACGGTTCTTACCACCCATATTGCGTTCACCAACAAATTCGATATAATCATTTGGATCGAAAGAATTATCTGCTTCACCCGAAACAAAAATCGGAATTTCTTTCCCCTTATTTATAAGTTTAAATGATTTAGGACTAACGGAAGAAAAATTAAAATAATAATTCAGGTCACTATACCTTAATCGATAAATGGCATTTTTAGCAACACCAATTTTGATATAATTTGCATTATAATCAATCCAATCGTCTGTTGAATCATTTTCAATAAGGATATGGTTGCCAAATTTGTTATTGTTATAATTGATTTTACTTTCTGATATAGAATTTAAATTGTTATTAAAAGAGAAAGTTGCGGTAATGTTGTTTGGATAAATGATTTCCAAACGGAATTTTAAAATTCTTCGAATGTTTCTCTTATTGGGATCAAAAATAAAAGGAGAAATTGAAAGGTGAAGATAACTTTTACCGTCATTTATTAATTGACCATTTATTAGTAAGAATTTTGTATTGTAATATTTTGGAATCGATGTATTATATTCATAATGGAATATTTTTTGATTATCAAACGTAACCGTTGGATTTATCTCCGGTGATGCTGCAATTTGTTCTTCATTTTCAATAGTGAATTTCACAACTGGATTGGAGTTTGTTTGAATAGGAACAAATATATCTGAAACTGGTAAGTTAAATTGTTCCGACTTCGATTCATCGAAAGGGTAATCAAAAATTAATTTATTTTGACCAGCAATCTGTTTTAGGTTAAAATTAAAATCATTTTGATAGTACAAAATATGTTTGTTTTCTTGAATTTTTTCCGAAATAAATTGAACTTGTGAGTGTAAAACCGACATAGTAAATAGTAATGCCAGGAAAAGAGTAAATTTTTTCATTTTCGTTCAAATTAACTTGAAAAATAAGTCAAAATATATCGAAGAATTTTGTATAATGAAAAAATAAAGTTAAAAGAGTTGTAAATTTGAGACATATACTAAACGATATCAAGATTTCAACCGGTTCTAAAATATTAGTTTTCGAGGAGGTTGAAAAATTATTAGAGAGAACTAATAACTCTTTAATTATCACCTTCAATCTTGATTTTCTAAGAATTTCAACACAAAATTTAATTTTCAAAGATATTTGTACAAAAGCTGATATAGTTGTTCCAGATGGTATCGGAGTTACTAGTCTTTTAAGAATGATTTATAACATAAAGGTAAATCGAATTACTGGAAATGATATATTTCAGTTTCTTTTAAATTTATCTCGATCTGACCATTTAAGATATGCGTTTATTGGGTCAGAAGAGAAAGTACTAAGAAAATTGGAATCATATATCGATGACGAATTTCCTTACTTAAAAGAAAAACTTTTTTTTTCTCCACAATATAAATTTGAGGAATCAAAGATTGAAAACGAAAAACTTGTAAATACTCTAGTACGCTTTAAACCTGATATTTTATTTTTGGCACTTGGTTGCCCACGACAAGAGATTTGGTTGTATGAACACATGAATAAAATTGGTGCAAAAATAAATATTGGAATTGGAGCAACTTTTGACTTTTATACTGGATTCAAAAAACGGTCTCCGATTTTTTTCCAAGAATTAGGATTTGAATGGTTGTGGAGATTAATGTCAGAACCTAAAAGATTGTTTAGGAGATATGTTATAGTTGATATTCCATTTTATTTTAAATCAGTCATTAAGATTTATACTTCAAATATTCATCAAATATTTAAAAGTAAAAATTGCAACTAGATAAAATTTCACTACTTTATTTAATTAACAGCCTCGATTTGGGGGGAGCAGAAAAATCTACTATTCTCTATGCGAATAGGTTTATTCATGAACTTCAACACATATCAATTTTTTCTAAAGAAGGATTTTATTCAGAAAAAGGAATTATAGATCAAAATATTTCTGTCTTTAAAACTTTTAAACCTGGCATACTTAATTTTCTTAAGAATTTGCTGACAATTAATCAAATAATTAAACTAAAGCAAGTAAACTTATTGGTATACCACCATAGAAAATTTTTCATTTATGCATTTTTAATTTCACTACTATTTAAAAAAGTAAGAATTATTTATGTGGCTCAAAACTACTTCAATGATTTTCGTAATAGATTGTTGTTCGCTCATTCATATGTAGCACTAACAGATGAAGTTTATAATGATTTGCATAATCATGGCAAAAAGAATATTGTAATTATTCCACATAGGATTGAAATCAATGAAAAGGTTATACATAATTCAGTTTTTAATATAGGTTATGTGGGCAGATATGAAAAGGATAAGGGGATAAGTACACTACTGTTTGCGTTTAAACATTTAATTATAAAATACCCAAAAATTAAATTAATTTTTAGAGGGAAAGGAAAACAAGAGCCTCTAATTAAAAATTTTGTATCAAAAAACAAACTTGTAAAGAGTGTAATAATTGATACACCTAAAATGGAAATAACAGAAATATATAAAGATATTGGAATACTTGTTCTTCCTTCTCTAAAATTTGAAGGACAAGGAATCGTCTTGATAGAGGCTATGAACTTGGGGATTCCAGTAATCGGTTCAAATGTTGGAGGGATTAAAAATGTAATCAAAAATAATTATAATGGATTATTGTTTATAAGTGGGAATTTTACTGATTTAGTTGAAAAAATAACAAATCTTATTGAAAATCGAGACCTATACCTTTCATTAATTACAAACGGAAAAACAGATGTTAAGAATAATTATAATATCGAGCAGACAATTGAGGATTACTATAAATTGTTTAAAAAGATATAAACCTTTTTCAATTATTATAATTTTCATGATGCTAAGATTTTTAACTAATTTATAAATACCAGTCATTTCTTCACAACATATGTGTAGCTAATCCAATTTGGACCAGAATTTCTGTTCTCAATTATTTCCAATAAATTCAAAGAAGAGTTTATTATAAATGTTTCAACCTTTTCTTTACAAATTGGATGAAGTTCCATCCTGGACTTTAGTTTCCCTCGAAATTGCAGAAAAAATGGATAAATCCATTTATGAACAAAATCATTATTCCATAAAGCATCAAATATTTTATTCGTCATCCTATCTGGTAATTGAAAAACAAGTATTCCTCCTTCGCACAATACTCTACTGAACTCTTTCAAGTAATTAAATGTCACATTTTTAGGAATATGCTGCAAAACAATATTTGAATAAATAAAACTAAAAGATTCATCTAGAAAACAGGAGAGGTTGAGTTGTTGATTTAAAATATACCTTGCATTATCTTTCTGATTAAACTTAATTGATAGTTCAATCATTTTGGGTGAGATATCCAAACCAGTAACAAAGTCAAAGTAATTTGTTAAAGGTTGAGTTAATCTTCCCACTCCACAACCAAAATCTAACGCATGGAATTTCTTATAAATAATATTTTTTCTACCAAGAAAATTCATTAAGTCTTGTATTTCATTTACACCGGTAGCAAAGAATTCATCAACCTCCCATTTCCTTCCTTTTTTTTGTGGACAAGACAAAATCGCCCAAAAAGGATCCTCTTCAGCTAATTCCTCCCAAATTTTTTTTAAACGATTTATGTCTACATCCATTCCTATTTCTTATTGTTGCAAACTAGCATTTAATAATTCGCGGAGTATTTTGTTTTCTTTGCTAAAGTAGTGAATGAAATAATTTATTCGAAACCTAAACCTAACTTCCTTGAACTTAATAAATACTTTATTAGGTAAAAATGAAACCACAAATGCTAATAAAAGTCTGTAATCAAATAAAATTTTTGTTCCAGTTCTACACCAATATTTTCTTGCCAATGTAGTTGAACCATAAAAATACTCTCGCCAACCTTTTATTTTGTTTACTTCATTTATATTCGTTATCGAAAAGTTAAATCCTAAGTCTTGATAATATGGCTCTTGAATTTTATAAATCAATTTATGTTTTATTGTTAAGCTAGCTCTAGAAAGAGAATTTCTCCTATATCGGACAAAACTAAGTACTTCCGGAATATTATAGAACCTAATACTACCTTTTATTCTTAGCCAAAGAGAATAATCTTCAAAAGCATTACCAGAATAGCCCCCATATTTAAAAATTATATTTCGATTATACATACAACCGGAATGAGGAATGGTTGAATACAACGCTAAATTTTTAACTATTTCTTCATAATTCTCAGGAGTCTTAACTATATACTTAATTTTTTCATCTTTGAAAACAGCATACCAGCTAGCGATTATTTCTTCATCAGATTTTTGGATTAGAATTTTCAATTGCTTATTAATTCTATTAGGATGTGCAATATCATCCGCATCCATTCTTGCGATTACATCGTATCTTGCTCTGTTCAGTCCATAATTTAGGCTATCAGCAAGACCCGAATGTTTTTTTTTAATATAATTAATTCTATTATCAGAAAAGCTTGAAATTATCTTCTGTGTATCATCCGTAGAACCATCATCTATAATTAAAAATTCGAAATTACAAAAAGTCTGTCTTAAAATGCTATTAATTGCTTCCTGAAGAAAGGGTGCACAATTATAGGTTGGCATTAATATGGAAACCATTTTACACAAACTTCCAATTTTTACCATTAAAATAAATAAATCGATAATTCATAAAAGTATCCGGAATTTCAAATTGAATATCACTAAATCCCCTTCCACTTTTATGAGGTAATACCTTCATATTCAGTAATGTATTGCAATAGACATTTTTCTTATCAATATTCAAATAAACTAAATTGTCATAGGATTTGATTCTTAGTGTTTTATTGATTCTTTCAACTCTAATAACAGGTAGACGAAATCGTTTTGGATCATAATAATTAAAGGAAATACTTGTAGAAAAAGGTAAATCTTCAATATTCTTTACATATCCAAACTCATGAGAATTAATATAATATAATTGATACTTTACTAACTCTGGAAATTCACTAGTAACAATTAGATATTTTGAATTAGTGTTTATTAGATTCTTAAGCTCAAATATGGTTTCTTGTTGATTCCTTCGGATTTTTAAATCATCCTCTATTCTAAGATAAAATGATATAACAACAAATGCTATGAATACAGGTATTATTACTTTTATAAGATTGGTGTTAATAGGTTTACAAATAAAGAAATAATATGTGCTTAATGATAACCAGAAAACAAATATGGTATTTATTCTTATACTTCCATCAGCAAAAAATCTAGGGAATCCAATTATCATAACCAAAAGAAGAAGAAAAAACATTTTTTTAAATTCTATTTTTTTTTATGAATATAATTATTAAAAGAATAGAAATTATAGATGACACCAATACATATGCTTTATTCATAAGGAAATAATTATAAATATTTTGGGAACAAATTGGGATTAAAGTATGGATAAAAATACCAATTATTGTAAAAGGTTTTTTCCAGATATTGTTAAGAAAAACAGACGATTCAGCAAAATACAAATTAGTAACAACTGTTATAAAGAAAATTATTCCTGATAAAGCCAGTACTAAAAAAGCTTTTTTGTTTAAACATATTTTCTGTGATGTAAATGAATAATATAAAAATAATAGTAGTAGAAATGGCAGATGAGACCCTGTTTGTTTTGCTCCGACTGATAAAATATAAAATAGAAGAAACAAAAATAGTTTTCTATTATTTTGATCCAGACAGTATTGAAAAAAAGACCTTAATGATGCTATATAAAATAATAAATATAATAGTTCTGTTCGATCACTAATCCAATTATTCCAATAGAGAACATCTAAATGAAAGGAAAAAAGAAATATTGATAAAAAACAAATTCTATAGTTTAACTCTATCTTGAAAACTTGACATATAGTTTCGAAAAATCTGAATAAATTATACACCAATATTAGGTGATAAATTAAATTTGTTAACTTAATAAGGAAAGGATTATTCCCCCAAAGTTGGTAGTCCAGCCAAAATGTAAAATACGATACTGGACGTAAAAAAAGGTAAAAGGGGTAGTCTGATTTAAGTAGAAAAAATTTTTCTGGATTTAAATGGATAATAGTAAATAAAATATAGTCATCGGTATAAAAACCAGGGTAAAGAAAAATGATGTAAGAATACACTAAAAGATTTAACAACAAGATAGTTAATAATGACTGCCTCCTATTTGTTAGCATATTTCTGCTTTCTTAACTACAATGATTTATAAATTGACAAAGTTTTTTCAACAGAAATACTTAATGAAAAGTTTTTCTTTATATCCAAATAAAAATTATTAATAAGTACTTGAAGAGAATTGAAATTATTTACAGCCTTTTCAATTTTTCCTGATAACTCTAGGGTATTCTGCTTCTTAAAAATGAATCCATGAAAATCATTTATAAAGAAAGGGAATAATCCTCTAAAATTAGAACTAATTATAAGGTTTTTACACATTCCCGCTTCTAAAATCGACATTGGAAATCCTTCAGCATCCCAATAACTTGTAAAAACAAAAATATCTGTTTCTTTTAAAAAGCGAATCAGTGGTTCAAGTATACCAAGATAAGTAACATTAATTTCCTCTTCTTCAATTCGTTTTACTAGTCTTGTTTTCTCGCTCCCCTCACCCGCTATATAAAATTCAGCCTGGTTGAAAATATTTTTTGGTAGTTGCTTTATGGCATCCAGATACAGATCAAATCCTTTCTCTGGAATTAACCTACCTGCATTAATTACTCTCAACAAATTATTCCTCTTAGGCAAACTAACATTTTGTTCAATTATCCCGTATCTGATTGTTTGAATTCTATTTCCATTATTAGTATAGTTTAAACATATATACTTTTTTATATCATCGTTAACAACAATCTGATATTCGCTTGCCAATAATTTTAATTTGTTTGTTTTCTTAAAAAAATTATGATGTGTTTGAACAGTTTTAATTTTAGTTAACCTTGAAACAAACCTGGCTATATTTGCAGCATAATAATTTTGAGAATGAATAATAGAAGGAGAATATTTCCTTATAAATAAGAATAATTTAATAATTGCTATAAAGAATCTTAAATAACTTTTCCTTTTTTCACTGAAGATATTATCAACGTATATTTGCGCATTTATTTCTTGAAAACGCTCAACAGCATCTCCTCCTGAACATAAGATATAATAATCGAATTCAGTTGATTTATTTTCCAATAAAAAATTATATAAATAACTCGATATACCACATGTAAATTTTAAATCATCTGTAAGTATTAATACTCTGTTAGTCATTAATCAATCCAAGTTTCTTTTTATATCCAAAATATAATTGCTCGAATCCTTGCATAATATATCTTCCTTTCAAGTAAAACTTTTCAGAACTATAAAAAACGATCCTTAAAAATCTTGTAAAATAAGATATAAGACTTAATATTTGAATAATTCGGTTTAGTCTTTGATTATGAATGCAATGAAATTCTATATAAGTAAGATTTCTTATCCCATACAAATGTTTCTTTATTTCCCATTTGGAGTTTTGAATTCCTAATTGATTTATCGCTTTTTTAATTAGAATGGAAAATGGGATTAAGTATATTTTTCCAAATTGATTCAACCTAATACAGTATTCCAAATCATCATACCAAATGAAGAATTTTTCATTAGGAAATCCAACCTTATGAATGGCATCTTTGTTAATCATCATTCCTTCAAAAGTAGCTGCAAATATGGTTCTAGGTTTATTTTCAATCTCACTTTCAGGGATTTTTATTTTATACCTTAAGTCATGCCTAATTTTTGAAAAATCTGTACAAATAATCTCTCCAATAGCTTTTTCCTGAGAAACTTCTCTGATTCTTTTGCTAGCAACTGCCGATATATTATCGACTTGATCACTTAAAAAACAAATTAAATTAAACAAGGTGTTCTTTTCTGGAATCACATCATCATCCATACACCAAATCCAATCATATCCTTTTTCATAAGCTGTTTTAATCCCAGTGTAAAATCCACCGGCACCCCCACTATTCTCTTGAGAAATAATTGTTAAATCGTTTTGTTCATTCAGCCATTCGAAGGTACCATCTGTACTAGAATTATTTATAACTATAATTTCATCTAATTTTCTTGTTTGTTTATTTATGGAATCTAAACATTGTTTTAACAATTCTAATCTGTTATAAGTAACTATAACAGCAGCTATTTTGTAATTGTCCACATTCATATATTTCTAAATGAAATTCTTAAAGTATTAGCCACCACCTGATCCATATTGTAATACTTATATTCTGCTAACCTTCCAACAAAAAGAACATTCTTTATACTTTCGATAAGCATTTCATACTTTTTATAAATATCAAAATTCCTTTTATTTGGTATCGGGTAATATGGTTCACCTTCCTCCTGAAAATATTCTTTGGAAATTGTCGTTCTATCGGAATTTTGATCATAAAAGTATTTGTACTCTGTAACCCTTGTAAATTCAAATGATGGTTCAACATAATTTATAACTGCTGCTTCCTGGTATTTTTTACTTTCTATTTTTTCAAATTCAAACCTAATAGACCTATATGGCAACTTTCCAAACTCATAATCAAAAAAGTAATCAATCGGTCCTGTATAAATTATTTTATTAAATTTTACATTATTCATAATAGATTTATAATCAGCGTTTAATAACAATTCAATATTTTTATGATTCAGCATCCTCTCGAACATTTTTGTGTAACCATCTTTTGGCATAAACTGGTACTTATCAGTAAAATATCTGCAATCGTCATTTACTCTAACCGGAATTCTTCCACAGACTGTAGCAGCTAATTCTTTTGGTTCTAATCCCCACTGTTTTTTAGTATAATGTTTGAAAAATTTCTCAAACAGGTCATTCCCAACCTGGTTCACAATAATATCTTCCGAATTTAAAATTGGATACCGTTTTTCTCTCACTTTTTCGTAATAAGCTTTTGCTTCATCTTCGGTTTGCAAATTCAAATTATAAAGTTTGTTTAGTGTGATTCTGTTTATTGGAATCGGATAAAGTTCTCCATCTAGCTTTGCCAATACCTTATGTTCATAAAATCTCCACTCAGTAAATTGAGAGAGATAATCAAATACTTCCTTACTGTTGGTATGGAAAATATGCGGTCCATATCTGTGTACTAAAATTCCATGTTCATCAAATTCATCGTATGCATTTCCGCCAATGTGGTTTCGCTTTTCAACAACCAAAACTTTTTTATTAAGCTGACTTGCAATTCTTTCAGCCATAACTGAACCGGCGAAACCGGCGCCAACAATCAGGAAATCATACATTAACTTTTCTGAAAATGTGAATCTTTTTACTTACAAGCATTAAGTACATATACAGTGTTACTATAGTTTCCGTTAATAAAACGGAAACTGCGGTTCCAACGTGAAAAAATAATGGAACAAGAATAAATGAAGCAATCAAATTTATTAAACTAGAAATAACTATTACTCTTGTAAACTCTTTTTTCATATTAATGTTCAACATAACCTGAATTCCAAAAATATTGCTCAAAAATATTAGAAAAGGAAGAAAAGAAATAATCTGCAATACAATTATCGAATTGAAATATCTTTCTCCCAACACTACTAATATAATTTGTTTGGCAAAGACCAACAGGCAAAGGCTAAATAAAAAACTAATCACTCCAAAATTCTTTAAGATTTTCCTAATAAAAGCAAATCCCTCACCCATTGATTTATTGAAAAGACTTGAAACATGTGGATAAATTGTTTGCGAAATCGTAGAGTAAACATTTTGAACAGCACTTCTGATTTTATCAGCTGCAGAAAAATATCCAACAACAGTATTGCTGGCAAATAACCCAAGAATAAATGTATTAGAGATTGTGTATAAACTAATTGCAATTGTTGAAAGGAAAATATACCAGCCTTCTTTTAATTGGTAAACTATTTCTGATTTTAATGGGAATTGGAACGCCATTTTGAATACGAATTTTATAATAATAATACTCACAACCCCGGTCAAAATAAAACTAAGACTGTTTAAGAAAATCAACAAATGATAATCGGCTGGTTTTATTATAAGAATGAAAATTAAAATGGTTGTAATGAACTTAAATGTAAAATTCAACAACGTAATATATTTCATCTTTTCTATACCTTGAAAGAACCAGACAGGGAAAAGGACATTTCCAAGAACAACACCAAAGCTTAGAAAATATGTTAAGTAATCACCTCTGAATAATGGAATTGAAATTATTAAAATAGTTATGATAACCGAGCTTAATAAAAAAAGACTTGATTTTATTATAATTACCGAATTGAAAATTTGCGCTATTTTTTTTTTATCATCCCGATGAATGGAAATTTCTCGGGTTGCTGATAGATTGAATCCATAATCAGTTAGTATTCCAAAATAACCCACAAATGCCCCGGCAAAATTAATTAATCCAAATTTTTCTGGACCCAAAACTCTTACCAAATAAGGAAATGTAATTAGTGGAAAAATATAATTTGATATTTGCAGAATTGATAATGCTGTGAAATTCTGGAGTAATTCTCTGTTTTTTTTAATTTTCTTTATTATCAAACTTGTACAATTTCCGGTTTACTTAACTCACCTTACACAAAATAATAGAATTGTATTACGATTCTCTGAATCGCTTAATCTATTCACTTCAAATTATTCATTCAATAAGCGAAACTGAGTTTCGCTCTACATTTTTGAGTAAGGTTAGTTACTTGCTTTAATGTTTTATTGATCCTTAAGCTAAAAACAGAGTTTTTATCCCACAAAAGCCGTTGGAATGTTTATTAATGTCATTGGAAAACCTATAAATATCTTTAGAAAGTTTATTAATGTCTTTGGAAGGTTTATAAATGTCTTTCGAAAGTTTATTAATGTCTTTGGAAGGTTTATAAATGTCTTTCGAAAGTCTTTTAATGTCTTTGGAAGGTTTATAAATGTCTTTCGAAAGTCTATTAATGTCATCAGAAACTTCATTCAAGTTATTAAAAATTTTACTCGACTCATAAAAATCTTTACTAAAGCCATTATGAATTTCATCACTTACCATGCATCCAGTGCAACATTCCGAAGTTACATCATCCTTCAACCATCATCCATTTCTATCTCAACCAAACTTCTGGATTTTGGTTTACTCTTTCACTCCATATTTCAAAGTGAAGAATATTTCCTTCAAGGCTTTCTTCTACAGTTCCGATGGATGTGCCGGATAATACTTGCGTCCCTTCACTCACAAAGATTTCTGAAAGATGCCCATACACCGTACGGTAATCATCCTTGTGTGAAATAATTAATACACTGCCAAATCCCGGCAGCCAGTTTACTGATGAAACTATTCCATCAGCCACAGCTTTAATAGTTTTATCTTTAGCAGTCTTTATATCAACACCATAATTTAACGTAACGGTGTTAAGACGTACATTTTTTTGCTCCCCGAATTTACGAATTATTTTCCCATTGTCAACAGGCCATTTTAACATTCCTTTTAAAGCAGCAAACGAAGAAAGATTTTGCGTGTAATCAGTTTCCACTAATGGAGCTTTTTCTGTTTTCAATTCCGATTTGGGTTTCCGTTTTGCAAGTTCTCTTTCCCGTTTCAATGCTTCAGCTTTTCTTTTTTCCTCTGCAATTAAATTTGCAATAATTCTTTTTATTCCATCTTCAGATTTCCTTTTCAAATCGATTTCATCTTTTATTGCTTCCTTATCATTTTTCAACGAAGCCAAATATGTTCTTCTTTTCTCTATCTTAAGCTTAAGTTCTTCTTGCTCCTTCTGTTTTTGATCGGCAATTATTTTTTTTTGTTCCAATTCATTTGTTAAAAATATTCTTGCTTCACCCAACTCTGTTTGGCTATCTTTTAACTCAGTTAAATCTCTTTTACGTTGTTCGGAAATCTTATTTAAATATTTATACCTAAGCAGTGCCTGGTTAAATGATTCCGATCCAAGGATCATTGCAAGTTCATCTTGTTTACCATATTTATATAGGTAAACAACATACTTAGCATAATTATCCTTAAGCTTTTTAATTTTTGCTTCAATCGATTTAATTTGTTGTTCAATATTTATTATCTGCCTTTCTTTGTTCTTTTCTTCATTACGGATTGTATTTATAATTTTATTTAAAAGAAATTTTTGCTTGTTAAAATTTTCTATTACCTCAATTGATTTCTGTTCATTTTGAGTTTTATTTAGTAATTGATTTTCAAGCTGCTTTATCTCTGCTTTAAGTTCACTCAACTCCCCTTTTTTCTGGAGTAATTGATTTTTTACCTGGGCAGAAATTGGAATAATAAAACTGTTCAACAACAAGCAGCAAATTATAATTGATAATCGAAAATTTGCAAATAAAGGCAGGTGAAGTTTATTTGGATAGTTTAAGCAATCATTGTTAGGGAATGAATAAAGCATTAAAAATTAAATCCAATTTTTATTTAAGATAGATCCAAATTCTAAAAACAAATATTATAAATCAACCTTTTCAGCATCATCGGGAATATTAAGATGGATTTTAACGCTGTTTTTATTAACCACAATTTTTCTGTACTCAATGTTTACTTTTTCATTTTCTGCAATTCTCTGGATTTGAATAATGTATGGAATGGCAAGACCTTCCTGGGTGTTAAATTTTGAATAATTTCCTTCTGCCAAAATTTTATCTGAACCATCAAGCAGTTGATAGTCTGTAATTGATAATTCCCTCACATCAATAAAATATTTATTTTTTCTGCCGGAATCTGAATCTAAATAAGTTAAAATATATTTATCGTATTCAATTGCATAATTGTCCGGCTCTTTAGAAAGCTTTGGGGTAAGATTAACAGCTCCCACAAACATATCCATCAATTCGCCAAATGTAAGATCTACCTTGAAAATTCTTTTTAAAACATCATTATCATTACTGCCTTTGTAAAGGATATTATGCATTACATCATAAAATGCAAAATTGGTGGAAGTAATAACTGCCTGCGCCAAATCTATTCCGAATGGTCCATACATTTCAATATAAACAGAATCGGGCTTTTGAAGAATTACTTTGAAACTAACAGTAGTATTAATTTCCGCAGTAGATATACCGATACTGCCAACTCCTTCAAAATTTTTAACTTTCCTTCTGTTCGCTTCTAATTTTTTTATTAATCTTTCTGAAGGTAATATCTCAACTGATTCACTGGGTTTAGAAGGAATACAACCAGAAATGAATGAAACTAAAACAATTATTACTACCGATAGAAAGAAAGTACTTTTCCTCACAAATCACCTTTTTCAATTTTTTGTTTGAGTTCTGGATTATCTGCATTTAACTGCAATGCTTTTTGCCAGATTACAACAGCCTCGTTTTTATTTCCCTTCTTACAAGAAATATCTCCAAGATGTTCTAAAATAGTAGCATTTTGCTTATCGATCTCAGCAGCTTTACTTATATATTTTTCTGCTGTTTCATATTTGTCTAATTGAAAATAAACCCAGCCAATGGTATCGAGATAGGAAGAATTTAATGAATCCTTTGCAATTGCTTTTTTAGACATTTCCAAAGCAAGCGGCAACTTTTCTCTCCTTTCTGCCAAGGAGTAAGCAAAATTATTTAGAACTAAAGCATTGGTGGAGTCGAGACTTATTGCCTTTGAATAAATACTGTCGGATTCATGAAATTTCTTCAATGAATTATATATTAATCCAAGTGTACCAAGCAATTCTACATTTTTAGGATCAATCTTTATCGCTTCATTTAAATAATAAATTGATTCATCAGCCTGCTTTAATTGGCTTAGTGTATAACCATAAGCGGAAAGCGCATTCAAATCTTTTGGATTAAGCTCAACCGCTTTCTTTAAATATTTCTTCGCATCTTTAAATTGATTCATCTGAGAGTAAGACAGCCCGAGAATTAAATTTACAGCAAAATCATCCGGGAAATTCTGAACTGCTTCTTCCATCAAAGTAACAGCATTTGAATATTTTTTATTATCAAAGTAAAGTCCGCCTAACCGTACCCAGGCTTCTCCATTCCAGCGTGCTAATTCAGTTACCTGTTTAAAGTATGAAATGGCAAGTGTATCATCTTTTTCTTTCAAAGCAATTTCACCAAGAAACATTTTAATCTGCCAATTCACTGTATCTTTATCAAGAGCAAGAAACAATGTCTTAGTAGTTGATAATAAAGTACTATCTTTAAACGATTGGGCTAAGTATATTGAGCCGATTCTTACCTTGGTATCAAGAGGAATATTTGGATTCTTTAGCAGAATGGAGTATTGAGTTGCGGCATCAATCCAATTATTTTGCTGCACAAATATTTGCGCTTTCTGTTCTATAAATACAGGATCTTCAGGAAATTGTTTTAACAAGTCATTAACTTTTTCCAATGCTTTATCAAACTTTTTAGCTTTCAAATAGGTTTCAACCACAAGTTTTTGAAGATCGGTGTTAGAAGGATCGATTGCAGAAAGCTGCTCTACTGAGTTAACAGCTTCTTCAGTGTTTCCCATTCTCTCATAAAGTTCTGCAATGCGAACAAGTACATTCCAATCGGGTCCAGTTAGTTCAAATAATTTTTTATAAATACCCAAAGCTTTTAATGGTTTCGATTGTTCACATAAAACAGCAAGATTGAAATATGCTCTTGCGTCAGTTGAATCAAGCTGGATTATTTTTTCATACGCAACTGCTGCAGAATCATTTATGCGGGCAGCGTTGTAGATATCGGCTAACAAATTGAAATAATCTGTATTGGTTGAATCAAGGTTAACTGATTTTCTTGAATTGGTAAGAGCAAGTGAAAGCTTGTTTAACAAATAATAATCTTTGGCTAAGGCATAATAAATTCCAGGGGATTTATCGAAAGTGAGCGCATCCTGATATTCTAAAATAGCCGATGCGTAATCACCCTTCATATCAGCAAGGTTACCATTAATAAAATGGTCCATTGCCTCTTTTGGTTTTTTGGTTTGAATTTCTCCACTGCGTGTAATTGATTCTTTTTCCTTCTGTATCTTAGACGAAGCACAACCAATCAGTACTGATGCACATACCAGTGTTATTATTAATTTTCTATTCATATATAAAATGTTCTTTCTTAAAAAAGATACTTTTTAAGTGCTTTAATAACAAGTTAAATTTTGATTACAAATTTACTATTTATATTTTTGATTTGTATGGAAAAATTTGACACTGGAATAGCATTTACATGGGAGTATGACGAAGATTTCATTGTTTTATTAGAAGAGATGTTTCATCAAGCTCAGCTTACAACTTTTTTAATTAAACCATTTAATGTATTTGAAATTACAGAACGATTTAAAAAACGTTCTCTTACTTTTACTTCATATCTTGATAGAGCTTCGGATGTGGATTTTAACTTTGCGGAGATTGCTCACATTCTAACACGCCGCAATGTTAGGATTTTTAATCCATATAAATTGATTCATCATGCAATTGATAAAGCCACAATGCATCTTGAGTTTATTACTGCTGGAATTAACACACCATACTCTATTATCATTCCTCCATTTAGTGAAAGACAGCAAATCTATATTTCCCTTGATGACCTGGCGATTCTAGATAAACCATTTATTATTAAACCTTGTAACACAACTGGTGGCGGAATTGGAGTTGTAACCGGAGCGGAATCCTTAAAAGATGTACTTGACCACAGGACTCATCATAACAACGATAAATATATTTTACAGGAAAAAATTTATCCCCAGATGTTTGATGGAAAAAGATCATGGTTCAGGTGCTTTTGGGCTTTTGGAAAAGTAATCCTAACCTGGTGGGATGATCTGACACATCGTTACACAATTTTAACCCAGGAAGAAATCTTACGATTTGAACTTCAAGATCTTTTTACTATTACTAGAAAAATTGCAAAGCTTACTAACCTCGATTTTTTTTCAACTGAGATTGCTTATTCAACTGGAGAAAAGTTTATTGTGGTTGATTACGTAAATGATCAATGCGATATGCGGCTGCAATCCAAACACTTTGATGGTGTGCCTGATGATGTTGTGAAGCAGATAATTCTTAATATGATTAAAGCAGTTAAAAAGCAATTAGCCTGAAAGATGTAGGGGAGAAATTTCAGGTAAAAATTTCCCCGCAAATTTTATATTCAAATGAACGCCAGATATTTTTAATATTCAAAATTCCATTGGGTTTATATTAATGGAATTTTTTGCTTGGGATTTAGTTTTTGGGATTTGCCTTTTGGAATTTGGTATTTAAAACACCATATCTTCTTCAATGGTCTTTAGAAGATTAAGATAACTGTTATATCTTTCTGGAAAAATCATTCCTTCATCAACGGCTTTAATAACTCCACATTCAGGTTCGTGGTAATGTGTGCAGGTATTAAACCGGCAATCCTTTATAAATGGAACGAAATCAATAAAGTAATGGCTAAGATTTTCTTTACGAATACCATACGGATCAATTTCACGGATTCCAGGCGTATCAATTATAAAAGTACCTTCTTCAACTTCTTTTAGCACACTTGTTACTGTAGTGTGTTTTCCTTTTGAAGTTGAAGCACTAATTTCTGAAGTTTTAAAATCAAGGTCCGGATATAATGAATTAAGAATAGTTGATTTGCCAACTCCGGAAGAACCCCAGAATAAATTTTTCTTTCTTGCTAATTCATTTTTAATACTTTCGATTCCAACCAAATTTTTAGTACTGCAAAGTAAAACTTTGTAACCAATCTGTTTATACATCTCAGCCCAACCTGCAATTTCTGTATCCAAACCTAAATCAATTTTGTTGATAAGAATGTAGACTTTAAAATGTGAGCTTTCACCTGCAACTATAATTCTATCAATTGATTTGTTATTAAACTTTGGCTGGCTAACACTGGTAACAATAAATAAATTATTAATGTTCGATGCAATAACTTGCTCTAATCTTTCTCCACGATAACTGGAACCTTTTAATTTTGGCGCTTTGCGGGAAAGATAATTTTCTCTTTTATGAATTAACGAAATTACTCCGGTACCATCAGCATTCAATTCATATTCAACTTCATCACCAACAACAACAAGATTTACTTTGTATAGTTTGTCCTTCTTAAGATTAAACTCTACTTTAAATTTACCACGTAGAGAGCATCTTATTTCTTTTGCTTCACTGGATATAATATAAATATTGTTGCTCTCAACCTTACATACTAAACCTTTGATTGTACCTCCGTTTCTTTAAAGCACTTTATTCAAAAATAAAGTGCTTTACAATGGAATCCAAAAGTGAGGTGAATTTTGAAGTGAGATTGAGTTGGCGGTGCAGGTTATTCATCTGCACCGCAATGATTAAAATCTATAAGAAAAAGTTAATATTGCATTATGATATTTAATTTCCTGGTTGGTTCTAGAAACACCAGAACCGTAATTATCGCCAAAATCTTTCCACCAGCCATACGCATAAGCAGCATCAATAGAAAATGTTTCATCAGCTAAGAAACCGAGTCCACCAGTAATATATTTCTTATCGTAATCAGTAGGATCTCCTTTATATGGAGAAGGATTAAGGATAAAGCCTCCACGCACACGCACGCCAACACCAGGAATTGTATATTCTGCACCAACATTAAAGTTAGCCACGCCTCTGAATAATTCTTTAATATCCTTATTGTTGTCGCTCATCTTTCTTTCGCTTAAACCAGTTGTAAATTCCATCTGTGTGTAATCGATATAGGAAATATCGGCATTCAAAAATAAACCAGTATAATTAACAGAACCACCGGCAGTGAATACAAATGGAGTTGTAACATCATATTCCACATTACTTTCTAATGGCGGCTCAATTATATAGCTTTTACCAGTTCCAAAATCACTTCTTCCATTCACAATATAAGATTCTTTTATTGTGTATATGGTTGGAAATTTTATACTTGCACCATACCTGGCTCCAAATTTATTTGATGAAAAAACCTGGTGAAGGAAACCAACTTTTGCATCCCACCCGGCAATATCCCAATTAAGAACATCGTTTAAATAAAATGTTTGAAAATCTGCTGTTGTAATATCCCCTGGAACGGTTAAAACATTTGTTCCATAAATATTTTTAATATCGTCTTCATAGTAATCGCGTGTTCTTTTATATGTACCGCTGTATAAATTTAGTGTAGCACCAATATAAATTTCTTTTGCAACTTCAGCGGCAGCAGAGAACGCCCATTTACCAATTCCACCGCTTGAAAGAATTGTTCCTTCCTGATTTAATCTACCATTAATTGGAGTTTTATTCCCGGTGGAATCGGTAAGGAAAAGCAAATATGAAACATCACCAATTCCTAAAAGAGATTGAATCATCGAGCTGTTACCACCATTATATCCCTTAAAACTAACTGCGTTATTAAATTCCTTTTCACGGCTATAACCTGCAGCAACAACAAAGCTTCCTCTTATTGTTGGAAAAGGAAAAACAAAACTTAACTGATCCAATTTAGTAGCACTAGTTGAGTAATCAGTTTGGTTGTTAAAGAAAGTAACATTGTTATTAAATTTATTGTAATGAAGTCCTCCGGCAAATTCCATTCGCTTCACTAATCCAAGTCCAGCGGGATTGAAAAAAACTGCGGAAAAATCATCGCTTAAACCGGTATAGGCATTTCCCATTCCTAATGCGCGCGCATTAAAACCTAATCCAAAATCGGATAATCGTAAAGCATCGGAACTGTTTTGCGCTTTAACTTCATTTGCAAAAAAGAAAAATGAAATGAAGAATACCGTGATTAAATAAAAAATATTTCGTTTCATTATCTTCTCCTTAAATTTTCATTTCTTCCGCCATCATTATCCCTGGAACTTGTAATACCAGGAATTCTTTTACGAGGCGGATCAGTTTTTTCTGGATTTTGATTTACTGGTTGAATTGGTCTATACTTCACTATAGGAACAGTTATAGACACTGGCGGTGGCTCCGGGGGAGGAACAGGATCACAATCACAAGGTTCTTGAGGATCTGGTGGATAATAAATAATGGTTGTCGAATAATCCTTATATACTCCAGTATTAAACGGATAGCATCCCGTAAAATAAATTACTGCGGATAAAAAAAATCCTGCAATTAAATTTATACGTTTCATCTTCGTCTCCCGGAATCTGTTGAACGGTTTCCATCATTATCCCTTGAACTTGGAGTACTTGAAGAATTTCTATCAGAAGAATCACTACTCTTGGTTGTTTCCTTTGATTGATTAGTGGATGAGGAGGATCCGCTGTTACCGCTTGTAGTTGGCGATGGCAGATTGATTTGTGGACTTCTATCGCGAGCGGCTCCTCTTTCAGAACTATTGTCCCTGGATTTACCAGTATACTGTTCAGTCTTTTTATATTTAGCTGGCGGGGCAACTTCCAGCCACCAGGGATAATTATAATAATATCCATAATTGCCAAAATATGAATCGGAATAGTAATCTTCATTTAAATCGTAATAACTAAAGTTGGAATATGAAGGATGTGTCTTAAGAATTTCTGGTGTTACAATATTTCTTGGAGCAATATCTTTATGGCAACTGCTACAGTCATCATAGAATGTAACATTATTTTCATATGTGTATCCATTTTCATCCGTGTTTTCTATACTTGGATGTACAAGAATTGTATAGCATCCCGTAATTAACGATAAAAAAGTTATTATAATTATTACGAATAAAAATTTAGCTTTCATTTTGGTTACCTTCTTCTTTCACCACCGCCGCTGCTTCCTCTTGATTGAGTTCCAGAACTTCGCGGGGACTCGCTACGTGATGGCGGACTATAACTACGTGGAGATTCATTCCTGGTTGGAGGACTATATGTTCTGGGCGTTTCATTTCTTGAAGGAGGGTTGTAGCGTGGAGATTGATTTTTGCTTGGTGGATTATAACTTTCTCTTCCGTTACTTCTTCTTTCATTTCTTGGATAAACTTTTCTGTTGCCATCATTTCTTTTCCGATCCTGAACTCTGGGATTGCTGCTCTGTATATCTTTACCGCGTGGCTTTAATACTTTTATATCTTCATTCCTATTTGTTTTCCCTTTCTTCTCTATCCTGTCTCTTCTATTTTGATCAGCCATTTTTCTTTCAGTTGTTCTGGATACAGAATTATCAATTCTTGTACGATTGTCTCTGGAAAGCGTTCTGTTGTTACCAGCATCGCGTAAAGTATTCCTATTATCCTTACTCCGCGTAATAGAAGAATTTGAATTTCTACCGGTCACTAAGTCCCGAGTTCTAAAACTGCTGCCTCTACCGCCATCTTTATCTCTCAATCTAGTAAAATCATTTTTTCGATATTTTTGATTATCATGAAAATAATAATTGTTATATCCACAATAACCGGGATAGTTCCAATAATTCCAATTCCAGGACCAATATGGATTATAATAACTATAAGGTGAGTAATAAATGTCAGACCAGTACCAATCTGAATAAAATGGATCGTAGTAATTATCGAATGATACTCCTAAACTGATTCCCGGGTGGTAACCCCAATAATATCTTTTATAAAATGGTTGGTAATAAGGTTCATTATAATAATTGTTTACATCTGGGTTATTGGAATAATCACCTTCATCATTTGCATAATAGTTAGAATCTGCTTGCGTGGAATCGTATTCATCAGCATAATTGTTGTCTCTTTCTTCATAATTTCTTGTTTCTTCTCTCTGGTACTTTTTCTTCTGATACCGTGAATCCGGTATGTAGATTTGTGTATAACATCCCCAGAAAAAACTGAGTGTGAGAATTACAGTTAAGGATAAAACAATTTTATTATTTTTCATATCATACCTCGTAAATGCTTATTACAGAGATTTAAAGAACAATTTATGTGCCTCGTAAAATATGATAAAGAAAGGAATAAACAACAATGTAGATATTTTGCTGTATTAAAGAATATACGGTTGTGTAGCTTTTAAACAACAACTAAAAGATGGGTTTTATAAATTCAACTTTTATTGCACGATCTGCAGAACCGGGGTTAAGTTTTTTATTGCTCAATAAATCTCGCAAATCGAATCCAAGAGTAAATCCATCGCCTAATGACCATCTTACACCAGCATTTAGATAACCATTACCATCGCCTAAAGATTTTTTGGAATTATCATTTATTGCAAAATCATATTCTGCAACTACAGAAATTTTTGAGCCAATTGTTTTTTCTGCCCCAATAATAAAATTTAAATCCTTTTCCTGATCATCTGTTTCAAGAGAATAATTCATACAACCATGAAGACTTAAATAACCCAGGAATTGAAAATTTTTTGATGCTGAGGCAAAAAATCCAGGCGATTTAATTTTGAACCGGTTAACTTCAAAGTCTGATGTGCCAAGAAAAGTCCCACTAAATTCGCTGTATTTGGTAAAGAATTGCCCTTTTCCTTGAGAGTCAAATCCAAGTGCTATGGCAGGGGTGGCGTCGGTTTCTTCAATTATTTTTACTTTGATATCAACTCCAGGAAGTTTATACCATTTAGGTGACCCAACTCCAATAAAATTTGCAGCGCCGTATGAAATTCCAAAACTAAAATTATCAAAAACACCTACTTCCAATCTGGAGATTAATACACCGTCAGGCATCAAATAAATGTTTGTTCCAACATTTCCCTTTTTTAAAACTCCTGCGGTTGGCATATCTACAATAAACTGATTCTCCAACTTTGCATCAGCGCCGGCAGTACCTTGGGCAAAACTACAAACAGTAAGAAGAAGAATAATTGGAAAGATTATTTTGAGGATTTTCATATTAAGCCCACTCTGTTAATAAAACACTTCTTCGCTAAATCCACTTCACTAAGATAAAAATATTTAATTTAATTATGCTAAATTTTTTACAATTAAAATTTCTAATATCGTGGGTATTAAGGAATAATTTGTACTGATCTTAATTTGTACTTTTCCTTCTTGTCCGATTGACCTAATAATTAAAATACCCTTCGAAGTATCCTCGTATACAACTTCGATATAATTAAAACCCTCTAAAATTTTAAACTCTGTCTTTACTTGCCTGAATGGTGCACGTTTACCAAAAGAATTTATTGGAATTGCTTCAATTCTAACTATTGACTTGTTATCAGTAAAGAGTTCTTTTGGTTCAACAAGAAAATCAACCTCGTAAATATTTAGAACATATTGCCATATAAGAAATGAAAAGATTAAAGCAAAACTGAGGATAAAGATTATCAATAGCATTTTGTAATGCATGCTAATATATGATTGAAATAGTAGAATTATATTTCAAGTAATTTTTGTTTTTTATATGTGGTTTTATCTTTTTCGTCCTTCAGGATAACACCCAGATTTTTTAATTCGTCCCGTATTTTATCTGCAAGTACAAAGTTTTTTTCTTGTTTGGCGTTTAATCTTAATTTGATTAATAGTTTTATTAATTCATCTTCTCGCGATTCTTGAAAGGTTGCCTCCTGGTTACCCCAAACCAATATACCAAGAACATTTCCAGTTGTAGGAACTAAAAAATCTTTAATTTTTTGATAAAAACTAAAATCTAAATTATCATCATTTTCTGAAATAATTTTATTTATTTCACGAATAAAATCAAAAATTACGGCAATTGCTTGAGGAGTATTAAAGTTATCATCCATTGCCGATTCGAAATCAATTTTATATTTAGAAAACTCAAATTCAGGAATAATTGAAGAGTGATTTTTTAACTTTAATTGATCTTCCACCTTTTCAATTAAATTGGTAAGCTTTTCCAATCCTTTTTGAGCACCAAAAAGAACATCTTCACTAAAATTCAATGGTCCGGCATAATGTGTCTGGGCAAAAAATAACCTTATAGCTTCTGCCGAATATTTTATTAAAATTTCACGCGCTGTAAAAAAATTTCCAGTTGATTTAGACATTTTCTCGTTTTGGATATTCAGAAATCCAAAATGCATCCAATAATTCACAAAGTTCTTTCCAATAACGGCTTCACTTTGTGCAATTTCATTTTCATGATGTGGAAAAATCAGATCGCTTCCGCCAGCATGAATATCTATCGGTGTATTTAAATATTTCATACTCATTGCAGAACATTCAACATGCCAACCAGGTCTGCCTTTACCCCAGGGGCTGTTCCAGAATGGTTCTCCTTCTTTAGCTTTTTTCCACAAGGCAAAATCCAGTGGATTTTTTTTCTGTATATTTATTTCAACACGCGATCCAGATTCTAATTCATCTATTTTTTTACCACTCAGCTTGCCATATTCAGGAAACCTCGAAACGTCATAAAAAACATTTCCATCAACATTATAAGCAATTTCCTTTTCTATTAATCTTTTAATAAGTTCAATTATTTCATCTATGTTTTCAGTTGGTCGAGGATAAAAATCAGCCTTTTTTACTTTTAATTTTTCCAAATCACTAAAGAATGCATTGATGTACTTTTCCGAAATTTCTCTAAATGCCAAATTTTCGTTCTGGGCTTTTTTAATAATTTTATCATCGATATCAGTTAAATTCATTACGTAGGTTACTTTAAATGCTTTATATTCAAAATAACGTCGAATAATATCTGCCATTATAAAAGATCTTGCATTCCCAATATGAAAATAATCATATACTGTTGGACCACAGACATAAATTCCAACTTCATTAGGCACATTTGAGTGGAATTCTTCAGTTTTCTTAGTTAGCGTATTATATATTTTCATCTTTCTTTTTTTATCAAAAATAAAGATAATCGAAACGTTTATCAATAACTTAGATTTAAATTTATGAAGTCAATATTCTATCAAATAATTTCCATTCTGAACGGTGTTGGTCGATTCCCATGTGATCAACACTTGTTATAATTTCCTTTTTTTGAGATGATAACACTGCGTTTTCTTATAATTGGCAAAATTTCCCAGTCAACTATAAATATTTTCAACATTTTTTAATCTATTTTATGGTGCAATAGTTGTTATTCAACAAAGAAAATAACTAACTATTTTATTGGAGAAAATATATGAAAGGGAAAATACTATTCATTTTTACCATTTTGATGATTGCTTCACTCCACACTTTTTCTCAACAAGCAATAATTAAGAATGAACCTGTTAGCCCAGAAAAAATAATTAAGATGGGTTTAACTCAAACAACAAATTCCGTTTCTACCGGATTAAATGTTGTATCAAATGGTGTATATGTTTACCTTGCACCAGAAAGTATGGATGAAACTGATCCAGTTACAAATGCATCCTGGTCATTTGTTTCAAAACCGGTTGGTTCAAATGCCGATTTTAACAATATGTCGGATTTGTGGGTAAACTTTAAAACAGATGTAAAAGGCGCCTATAATGTAAAAATGTCCTTTACAACTGCAAAGGGTTCACACGATACTACACTTACAGTTTATGCTGCCGACTTTATCGGAAATCCAGCATTTGATGGCGTTCAACCGCAGGGACTTAATTGTATGTCTTGCCATTCTTCAGATGCAAAATTCACAGATATTTATTCACGATGGCAGTCTTCCGGACATGCTAATATCTTTAAGGCACAAATAACCACACCTACAGCGCATTATAGTCCAAGCTGTATGAAATGTCACACAGTTGGATATGATCACAATGTCGTTTCCAATAATAATGGTTTTGATGATAAAGCCACAGAACTTGGTTGGAAATGGCAAGGACCTTCTAATGTTGGCAAATGGGATACATTGAAAACTCAATTTCCTGGATTAGTTGCCTTTGCAGAGATTGGTTGTGAAAACTGCCATGGACCAGCAAGTGAGCATGCCCTTGGCAACGGACCAAAATCTGAAACAATTATGATAGATGCAGCTGCAGGCGCTTGCGCTTCCTGCCATGATGAACCTTGGAGACACAACAAAGTTTCTGAGTATGAAAACTCAGTTCACTCAGAAGCAATTTGGGAAAGTGGATTTGCCCAAAGTTCAGGTTCAAGTTACAAGAACAATAGTCTTGGTAATTGCATCAGATGCCACGATGGAAATGGTTTTATTAATTATACAAAAGGAAAAACCACAGAAACAAAGGGTATGACCTTAGGAGATCACAGATCAATTACTTGCGCTACCTGTCATGATCCTCACGGAAATTCAAATGAATTTTCTTTAAGAACAACTCCTGCAAGTGGTGACACACTTGGCAATGGATATGCTTATACAGAAGGTGGAGTTGGCAAAACTTGTATGAGCTGCCATAAAGCAAGAAAAGATAATGTTTCATATACAAAAGCAAAGGTTACATCTTCTCATTGGGGACCACATTCTTCAGTTCAAACCGATGTTTTCTTGGGAAAAAATGCGGCAGAATTTGGAACAGCATATAATACTACAAATGTCCATACACTTGTATTACAAAATGCCTGCGTTGATTGTCATATGCAAGCAACAACAGATACTGGTACAGTAACCCGCGATAGAGTTGGTGGACATAGTTGGAAAATGGCTGATGAAGAACATAATTATGACCACACAGCAAAATGTCAATCCTGCCATCCTGGAAAAACTAAATTTTCTGATTTCACCGCAGAAGCAGATTATGATGGCAACGGAAATACTGAAAGTATTCAAAACGAAGTAAAGGGATTGTTAACTAAATTAAGTATTGCGCTTCCTCCAGCGGGAATTGATTCAATTTCTTGGGTTGATATTGGTGCCTTGAATGATGAAAAAATAAATAAAGCATGGTGGAATTATCAACTTATTGCTAACGATGGAAGTTATGGTATGCACAATGCACAATTTGCAGTTGCAATACTTCAACAATCTTTAGCTACGCTTACTGGTGTAGAACCAGATAATTCAGCAGCAACTCCAAAGTCCTATGAATTATCTCAAAATTTCCCAAATCCATTTAACCCGAATACAAACATCCGTTTCTCTATTCCGGTTTCTGGAAATGTTACTTTGAAAATTTATGATGCTGTTGGTACCGAAGTAGCAACACTGACAAATGGTTTCTTAACTGCTGGTTCTTATAAAGTAAACTGGAATGCTGGTAATAACGCTTCTGGTGTTTACTTCTATAAACTAACATCAAAGAATTTTAATATGGTTAAGAAAATGCTACTCGTAAAATAGATTTTCCTCCTCATATAAATGCATCTCATCTCTAAGTAAGAAGGCTCCGTTATAAGGAGCCTTTTTTAATGAAGTGAACCTTGAATTAGAAAAATGCAAAAGAAATTAACTGAATAGGAAATTAAAAAAATATTTTTCAAGTTGATTGTAATTAAATTAGTTAATATTTTTCGTTGAGCGCTGAAGAAAGATATTGTATTTTTATATAGGTAAGATTGACCCCCCAATTACCTTCGATATGAATAGAATACTTCAGCGCTCATTTTTTTTGTAGCAATATTACCTTTTGCTAAAACGAAAATCTTTTGTAAGGATATAAGAACTTTATTTTTATTTTTTTTCATCCTTTTAGAAATTTAAGTAATCAACTCATTTAGTGGTAAACCTTGTTTCGCTCCTTTAGATGAATTTCACTCATTATTATCAGTATTAAACTTAGGAAGAATTGAATTTAAGGAAGTTGCTTTAATTATACTCGCCCAAGAATTTAAACTTATGTTCGCGTTTTTACAGAGCTCTCCTTCCTTTTGAAGAAGTGATGAATGAATGAATGGATAAATTAACTTGACTTGAATAAATAATACTCTTACTTTAGCACCACTACTTCTAAAAATTGAGGGGTATCATGAAAATAATTCTATTGAGTACTTTTATTTTTGTAATTTTTTTATTCCCGCTTCATTCTTTTGCAGAAGTTGACAGTCTTATTGTAAAATCAGATTCAAGTTTATTGCATCTGAAAAATGCAGTTCAATTTCATTTAGTCAACCAAATAGCATTTTCATATAAACTAATTATGTCTGAAAGATTCTGGCTTAGATTCAAAGCAGATATTTCCGGTGCAATCGAAAAAAAAGATGAAAATTCGGAATGGATTGAAGAAGATGAGCAAAAAGGCATGTCATTATCCACTTCCACTAGTGATAAAAAAGAATTTAGCATTTCTTTCCAAAGCTTCTATTCACCTTTCCAAAGCAGTCTAATACAATTTTATTTAGGATTAGGACCTATTCTAGCCTATTCCTATTCAAAAACTAAAAGTGAAAGTAAATATATTGATCTTAATACTAATTATTTTAGATATAGTACTCCTTCTACGTATACCACAAATATTTATTCTTTTGGTATTGCATTAACTGGGGGTTTAGAATTTTTCATTTACAATAAGTTGAGTTTATTTTCAGAGTATACAATTCAATTTTTATATAAGCGTGAAAAAAATAACACCGATTATAAACCTGGATATTTGAGTAACAGTACAAATGATACTTACACTTTAAATTTAAGCAAGGTTCTCATCGGAATTAGTATTTACTTCTAAAAAGTTTTAATAAAAGTATGAAACTTGTTAAAAATTTTTTATTAATTCACTTCGTAGCGTTTTTAATATTATTCTTTTCTCCAAAAGGATTGTTTTGTCAACCCGATTCAAATCAAATAAGTAAATCGGATGCTAGTTATAATGAAATTCAGTTTAATTTTATAAACCAGATTTCGGTTGCTTATAAATATAGTTTTTCGAATGAATATGCTTTAAGAATATTAATTGATGCTTCAGGATATCTTAATAATGAAAAACGAACCTCGTTATATAGTTACAATTCAGAAATAAACGATATTAAACTAACTACAAATAAAACCATCTTTCAAAATAGAGTAGTTACGGTCAATTTATTTGGTATGTATTCAATTGTTAATAAAATGAGATATAAAATAAATGCTGGTCTAGGTCCTTCTTTTAGTATAGGTGATCGTTCTACAAAATTTACAAGTTGGGAAAAGATCATTATGTCTGGTGAGACTAGGACAGGTTATGCTTTTTATAAAGAATTCATTTGGAGCTATGGAATTGGATTTTCAATAGGATTTGAATTTCAAGTTTTTAATACATTTTACTTAATTTCTGAATATAACTTTACGTATAACTATATACGAAGTAAATCAAATTCTCAATATCCACCTCAACCGAATTCTAATTCTGAATCCTGGAATCTCAAATTAAACAATGTAGTTATCGGGATTGGTTTTTATTTTTAAGTTCAAACAGTAACTTATTAATATCCTCGGGCAAATCAGTTTCAAACTTTACAAACTCATTTGTGTGTGGGTGAATGAATCCAAGTGTTTTTGCATGAAGAGCCTGTCGGGGCATTATATCCAGCAAATTATCTATTCTCTGCTTCATCTTTGGAAGAGTGGAACCATAAACAATTTTATTTCCGCCGTAAGTTTTATCTCCAAAAATTGGGTGGTTGATTGACGAAAGATGTACTCTTATTTGGTGAGTTCGTCCGGTTTTCAAATTCAATTTAAGCAGAGAAGTAAATTCAAATTCCTCCAGTACTTTGAAGTGTGTGACTGCGGTTTTTCCATCAGTTTCACTAACAGCAAATTTTTTTCTATCACTTTTATTCCGGGCAATATTTTTTTCAATCACTCCTTCCACTTCTTTAAATAGTCCCCAGCAAACCGCCCAATATTCTCTTTCAATATTATGTTTAGAAAATTGTTCAGCAAGTTTCGCGTGTGTCCAATCATCTTTGGCAACAACAAGAATTCCACTTGTGTCTTTGTCTATGCGGTGTACAATTCCAGGTCTGCTGGGCTCATTCAATCCGCTTAATTTTTTAGAATGATGAAGAAGTGCATTAACAAGTGTACCGGTATAATTGGCATAAGCTGGATGAGCAACCATTCCCGCAGCTTTATTTACAATTATCAAATAATCATCTTCGTAAATAATATCGAGCGGTATTTCTTCCGGTTCTGTATTTTCCGGCCGTGGAGAAATCGGAATTTCAACATCAATTATATCAAGCGGTGAAACTTTGTAGTTGGCTTTTGCTGGAATGTTGTTTACTAAAACTAAATTTGCTTCAATTAATTTTTGTATTTTACTTCGTGTTGCATTCTCTATATGATGTGTAAGAAATACATCAATTCGTTCCTTAATTTTTCCTTGTGGAATATCAAATCGGTATTTCTTTGTTGTTATCAGGTTTGTCATTATTTAATGCTGGTTGATCATTATTTACTTCTTTATTATCTGGTGAATTTTGAGTGCTAGCCTCAGAAATATTTTGGTTTAATGATGAATTCATTTCACCTTCTAATTGTAGATTGGAATTTGTTCCAATTCCCGCCAAAGCAGCTTCATTTTTTTCGGCAAGCTTTCTGCTGAATAAAATTAAAAGAATAACACCAACAGAAACAGCCATGTCTGCAACATTAAAAATTGGCCAGCGGTCATATATATAGCCAAACAGGTTCAAATCAAAGAAATCGACATCAACAAAATCAACAACCTTGCCCTGAAAAAGCTGTGCATAGCCATATATTACACCATAGAATACACGGTCAATTAAATTTCCAATTGCACCACCAAGAATTAATGCAAGTGAAAACCTAAGCATAAATCTTTCATTACGATTTTGATAAAGGTAAATTAATATTCCAATGCTTGCTGCAATTGAAAATATTGATAGAAAAAGCTTTGATGATATTCCGATATCAATTCCAAATGCCATCCCAGGATTTTCTACAAATGTAATTCTAACCAGCGAACCAAAAATTTCATGCTTATCTCCATATCCAAGTCCATTAGAATGAATCCCTAAAATTGGAATTGAAAATCCCTTAATGAAAAATTTAGAGATTTGATCAGCAAGAACAATAAGTATGGTTGTTATAAGTATTCGCAAGTTAATTCCAGGATTAAAATTTATTTTATGTTAAAAATAATTCCGTATTTAATTTCTCTCAAACGGATGAGGCTTTTTCTAAATCATGATTTCCTAATTTATTTTGTAAGCCGCCTGAATAAAAAAGCAGTAATACAACTCCAATAAAAACTGCAATATCAGCAATATTAAAAATTGGCAAATGGTTATATGTGCGCCCAAACAGGCTAATATTAATGAAATCAACTTTAATAAAATCTACAACCTTACCAAAGCACAACGGACCATAGCCAAAAATTAATCCGTAAAAAAGCCTGTCAATCAAATTACCAATGGCGCCACCTAAAACTAACGCAACAGAAAATCTTTTCAAGAATTGTTCATTGCTTATTTTATACAAATAATAAACTATGGCTAAACAAATTACAATTCTAAAAATAGTAATTAATAGTTTGTATTCATCCCCAAAGTCAATTCCAAATGCAATTCCAGGGTTTTCTATAAAAGTAAATGAAAGGAATGTTCCAATAACATTATACTCATCACCATAAATCATCCCTTTTAATGAAATGTGTAGGGATGGAATTGAAATGCCTTTAATAAATAATTTACAGGTTTGATCTGCAATTACAATTAGAAATGAAACAAAATATATTTTCAATAATAATTCAAATAACTATTTATTTTTTTCTTGTTTCTGTTTAACTGGCAAACATAATTGGCTATGCGGAACTGCCATCAATCTTTCCTTCGGAATTAAAGGGCAAGTTGGACACAAATTTTGTGGCTCATCTATACATTCAATGCAAATTCCATAAGTACCGGTTTCAATACGATGAAGAGCGTCATCCAGGTATCCTAGAAATTTATTTTCTCTTTGCGCCCATAAGAAAATCTTTTCTCTTTCCATTGCATCTGTTCCCTGCTCTGCCATATGAAGCGAATAGGGAGAGTTTTCATTTACATATTGCCCGGTACTTGGATCCATCATTTGTTCTTTTAAATTCTGAAGCTGTTCCAGAATTTCCACTCTCTTATCCAGAATAACTTTCTTGAATGCATCCAGATCCTCTTTTCCATAGCCCTTCACTTTACGAACTACTTTTTTTGGTGAAGTAACCTCTACTACTGTATGAGCAGGAACTTTTTTCGTTACTTTCGGAATTTTATTTACTTTTTCCTTCTTCTCAACTTTAATTTTTTTAGCATTTTTTAATTCAATCTTTTTTGTCATAACACCTTTCACTTTATTTTTAACGGCTTTTTCCTTTATCAATTTCTTTTTTACCGGGGCACTTTTTGCCTTGGGATTTACTTTTTTAGCAACTGGTTTTACAGCTTTTTTTACAACCTGCTTTGCCTTTGCAGCAGAAGTTTTTTTTGCTGGTTTCGTATTCGATTTAGCTGCCATTATATAACCTCCAAAACTAAAAATATTTTATAGTTCTACCTTTTTAATATTGATCGCACATTTATATTCGCCAATTTCAAATTCCTGCTTATAACCATCGAAAATTTTATCAGAAAATTTATCGGCTAATATTTCATTTATAATATATTCCTTAAAAGAGCGAACTGAATTTACTAATTTTTCTGAACCTTCAAAACTAATACTTATCCTATCAACAACATCAAGCCCTGCCTCTTTACGCATATTCTGAACGCGGTTTACAAATTCCCTTGCTAATCCTTCCGCCAATAAATTGTCATCAAGTTTTGTATCAATTGCTACCGTAACGTTATCTTCAGTTTCAACAAGCCAGCCAGCTATCTCTGTACTTACTATTTCAACATCATCCCGCGTAATTACAATTTCTTCATCATTTAATTGAATAGAAACAGTTTCACCTTTTTCTATTTGTGCAATTTCTTTTTTACCAAGAGTACGAATTGCATTAGCAACAGGATTTGCTTTTTTGCCAAATTTAGGTCCAATCGACTTGAAATTGGGTTTTGCTGATTTGCTAACAATCTCAGAATCGTCTTCAAGTATTACCAGTTCTTTAATATTCACTTCTTCAAGAATTACTTCCTGCATTTTATTTATTGCAGTCCGCATTGTTTTATCAACTGCTACCATCATCTTGCTTAACGGCTGTCGAACCTTCAAGTTGTTTTTGGCACGCATCGAACGTGCAATTCCAACTACACGCTGCGCAATATCCATTTTTTCTTCAAGTTCTTTTTCAGAGTAAGATGGTTTTAAAAATTCTGTTAAATGAACTGATTCAGCATTTTCTCTACCGGTAACTTTGTTCAGGTTCAGGTAAATTTCTTCGGAAATAAATGGTGCGAATGGAGAAGTTAATTTAACAACTGAATTCAGGCATTCGTACAAAGTCTGATACGCAGAAAGTTTACTCTTGTTCATTTCCGATTTCCAGAACCTTCTTCTGCTTCTTCTTACATACCAGTTAGAAAGCTGATCGATAGTAAATGAAGACACAAGTCTGGCAGCTTTTGTAACATCGTAATTGTCCATCAACTCTTCATACTCAGAAATTACAGAGCTAAGTTTAGAAATTATCCAGCGGTCAATCTCCGGTCTTTCTTCATACGGAATAAAATCTTCCCTGAAAGAAAAATTATCGATGTTTGCATAAAGAGCAAAGAATGAATAAGTATTAAGCAAAGTTCCAAAGAATTTCCTCTGAACCTCAACAATGCCTTCTTCATCAAACAAAGTTGGTTTCCATGGAGGACTTGTAGTAACCAGATACCAGCGTGTTGCATCTGCGCCATATTTATCAAATAATTCAAAAGGACTAACAGTATTCCCTTTGGATTTGGACATCTTCTGTCCAAACTTATCAAGGATAAGTTCGTTAACAAGAATATTTTTATAAGCGACACTATCAAACAGCATTGTAGCAATTGCGTGCAAAGTATAGAACCATCCGCGTGTTTGATCAATTCCTTCGCAAATAAAATCGGAAGGAAAATTTTCCTCGAACCATTTTTTATTTTCAAAAGGATAATGATATTGAGCAAACGGCATTGCTCCGGAATCGAACCATACATCAATCAATTCTGGTGTTCTTCTGTAAATTTTTCCATTCCGTTCGAAGAAAATTTCATCAACAAATGGTTTGTGTAAATCAATTTGTTCAAGTTCGGAAACAGAAATTCGTTTCCCATCTTTCTCAATAAATCCTTCTTTTAATTGATCTATGCTGCCCACAGCAAACATATCATTGTCTTCACTAACCCAAATAGGAAGTGGAGTAGCCCAAAAGCGGTCGCGTGAAAGCGCCCAATCTTTATTCTCTTCAAGCCAGTTTCCAAAGCGTCCGCTGCCAACTTCGGATGGAACCCAATTGATTGTTTTATTCAGATCTACCATGCGCTTAGCAATTGAAGTTGTTCTTATAAACCAGGATTCTCGCGCGTAATAAATAATCGGCACATCCTGGTTTCTCCAGCTAAAAGGGTATGAGTGAAGAATAGTTTCCCGTTTGAATAATCTCCCCATCTCTTTAAGTTTTTTAATAATATGTTTGTCAGCATCTTTAACAAACTGCCCGGCAAAATCTGTAACTTCACTTGTAAACAATCCACCTCTTGTAACCGGCTGTAGCATTGGAAGGTTATACTTTTTAGAAATTTCATAATCATCTGCACCAAACGCCGGGGCAATGTGAACAATACCAGAACCATCTTCTGTGCTTACAAAATCTCCTTCAATAACATAATAAGCTTTTTTGTTTGGTATAACATAAGTGAATAGCGGTTCGTATTCTTGTCCGGCTAATTCGTGCCCTTTATATTCTGCAACAATTTCCGGTTCACCATCAATAACAGCAAGGCGGGATTTGGCAAGAATTAAATATTCATCTTTGATTTTTACTTTCAGATAATCAATGTCAGAACCAACAGCAAGTGCCACATTGGAAATAAGTGTCCAGGGTGTTGTAGTCCATACCAAAAAATAAGTTGGTCCTTCTTTTGTAAATTGGGAATCTTTTAACGGCATTACAACATAAACAGAAGGATCCTGAACATCACGGTAACCGAGAGCGAGTTCGTGAGAAGAAAGAACCGTTTCTGATTTTGGATCCTGAGGAACAACTTTGTAATCTTTATAAATAAGTCCTTTATCAAATAAAGTTTTTAACGCCCACCAAACTGATTCGATGTATTCATTGGTGCAGGTAACATAAGCATCATCAAGACGAAGCCAGTAGCCCATGCGGGTAGTCATCTTTTCCCACATATCAGTATACTTAAAAACAGAATCTCGGCAGGCGGCGTTATATTTTTCTATTCCGAAATCTTTTATTTCACTTTTGTTTTTTATTCCAAGCGCTTTTTCAACTTCAATTTCTACAGGTAAACCGTGTGTATCCCAACCTGCTTTGCGATGTACCTGGTAGCCTTTAAGAGTTTTGTAGCGGCAAATTAAATCCTTTAAGGTTCTTGCCATTACGTGGTGTAAGCCAGGTTTGCCATTGGCAGTTGGCGGACCTTCATAAAAAGTAAACGGTTTTGTTTCGCTGCGTGTTGTAACACTTTTTTCAAAAATATTATTCTTATTCCAGAACTCTAATATGTTATTTTCGATCTCCGGATAACCAATTTTTTCTAAGTTTTGTTTGAACATTTTTCCGTACTATTTTTTACTGAATTATGAATTAAAATGATTTATTGAATTATTCCCGTTCTTCGTATTTCCGGATCAGCTCTCTTTCTATTTGAATAAACTCTTTCAAATTTCTTTCAAGTTTTTCTTTTTTATCAATAAAACTTTTTGCCTGGGTTTCAGCATCCAGAATAATTTTTTCTGCTTTCAGTTTTGCTTCCTTCAATTCCAATTCGGCTTCTTTTTTTGCATCGGTAATCAATTGTTCGTATGCTTCAACTCTAAAATTTTGATTTGAAAGATGTTTTTGAATTGTAAGCAATTCTTTAACAGCCATTCCAAAAAATCCCATACAACCCAGTGTAACATCACGTAAACTATAAAGGATCAAGTTCTCAGCAATAAACTGGCTTGAGCCAAAATATTCTTTGAAAACGGAAATCAAAATTACACTTAAAGCCGTGGTAGCAACAATCATTGCAAAGACAATCCTACCACCAAACTTCCAGCCAAGCGTTGTGGTAATTAACCAACCGCATGCAAAGGAAAAAAGAGAAAGCACAAACCAAACTGCAAAATTCAAATCGCCAAAAGAAAAAAGTTTTGTATCTAAAAAGTTGGATACAAAAACGAATAGAGAAAGTAGTAAAGGCGTTAAATAATAATATTTCTTTCTCTGTGCATTCATAATTTTTTAATCACTTCTTTCATAATTATAGTCATTTTTGGTTCAGCCTTCATCGCTGTTTCAATTATTTGCTGAACTGAAACCGGTTTTAGAGTTTCTGGAAAACATTCATCAGTAATAATGCTAATTCCCAGAACTTTCATTCCCATATGATTTGCAATTATATTTTCCGGGATGGTAGACATACCAACTACATCTGCTCCGGTTGCACGCAGGAATTTATATTCGGCGCGGGTTTCCAGATTTGGCCCGGGAACAGCTATATAAACACCTTTCTGGATTTTTAATTTGTTTTCAAGTGCAACTTCTTCGGCAAGTTTAATAAGTTCTAAATTGTATGGTTCACTCATGTCTGGAAATCTTGGACCAAGTTCATCTTCATTTTTTCCAATAAGAGGATTATCCCCCAGCAAGTTGATGTGATCAGTCATCAACATTATATCGCCACGTACATAATCGGCGTTCATACCACCGCAAGCATTGGAAACAAGCAAAGTATCAACACCAAGGAATTTCATTACACGTACCGGGTAAGTAATTTGCTGCATTGTGTAGCCTTCATAGTAATGGAAACGACCCTGCATTGCTACAACATTTTTTCCATTAATCTTTCCAAATATCAGTTTACCGTTATGCGATTCTACTGTTGATAATGGGAAATGAGGTAAATCAGCATAATTAATTTCGGCAGTAATCTCAATTTCTTTAACTAACCCGCCAAGTCCGGTTCCCAATATTATTCCAATTGAATAATTTTCAGATGTCTTTTCTCTGATTACTTGCAAAGTTTCATTTATTTTGTTTAATAAGTCGGTCATAATAATTTTTCCAAAATATCATCTACATCTATATCAAGTTTTTTTGTCTGTTCAAGTTTTTTTGCAGCATTAACTTCATTTGGAAATTCATCGGTTTTTATATCAAGCAATCCTGCCTGCGAATTAATTAATGCTTTTAATTTAGCAACTATAAGCGCTTTCTCCTCTCTTAATCCTAAAACAGAATTCCTAATTCCATCAGCCGCTTCTCTTGCTTTATCAAGGATTTGCTGCGCTTTTATCTCAGCTTCTTTTAGCATTAGAACAGATTGTTTCTTTGCAGAATCTACAGCCCGGGAAGATGATTCGTGTGCCTTTAATAATGTATCCTGCAAATTTTTTTCAATCTTCCGGTATTCATTAATTCTGGAAGTTGTTTTTTCAAGATCCTTTTTAAGAGAATCATTTTCATTGTTCAGTTTCTCAAATTCATCTGAAAGTTTTTCAAGAAATAGCTGCACTTCAGCTTTATCGTAACCACGAAGTGATTTATTAAACTCCTGGTTTTTAATATTGAAAGGAGAAAACTTCATTGTTCCTTCCAGCTTTTGGAATAATTCCGTTCACCAAATATTGCAGTTCCTAACCTAATCATTGTTGAACCTTCTTGAATCGCAATTTCAAAATCATTTGTCATTCCCATTGAGAGTTCAGGTATTTTGAAACCTTTTTCATTTAAGATGGTCTTTAATTTACGTAAATCAGAAAAACATTTCCTAATATTTTTTTCATCTTCGGTAAACGGAGCCATCGTCATTAAGCCAACCAAATTTAAATACTGGGCATTCTGTGCATAAGCAACTGAATCAAAAATTTCCGAAATATTTCTAATACCGTATTTTTCTTCCTCTTCAGATGTTTTTATTTCTAATAGAATTTTTTGAATACACTTTAATTTTTGTGCCTGATTATTTATTTCTTCAGATAATCTTAAGGAATCCACAGAATGTATATAAGCCGCTTTACCTACAACAAATTTAACTTTGTTCCTCTGAAGGTGTCCGATAAAATGCCAATCAATGTTATCTGCAACCAAAGGAAATTTTTCCGCGAATTCTTGAGCCTTGTTCTCACCTAAATCTTTTATACCAACTTTAATCACTTCTTGAATAGAGGTGATTCCTGTGTTTTTACTAACCGCAATAATTTTAATTTCATCTGGATTTCTTCCAACGTTTTTACAAATACGAGTTATCTTTTCTTTAACAATATTTAGGTTTTCAGAAATCATACACGAATTGGGTGTGTAAACGTATTGGTTTTAGGAATAAAAATCAACGCTATAATCGCTCTATTGTAATTCCCGGGTATTGATCAATTATTTTTTAAATACAACCTTGAACGAAGAACCCTGCCCTTTTGTACTATCAACAATAATTTCCGCATTATTAAGCACGGCATATTTTTTCACTAAAGCTAATCCCAATCCGTTCCCTTCAAATCTTCTGGAGTAACCTGATTCTTCCTGGGCAAATGGGCTAAACAGATTTTTCTGGAAATCTTTTGAGATTCCAATTCCAGTATCTTTTACTTCAACATAAATTTCATTTTGGTCATTTTTGTCTAAGATGAGTTCTATTTTACCTTTTGGAGTATATTTTATTGCGTTATCTATTAGGTTGGTAAATATTTGTGTAACCGTATAAAGATCGCAAAGTACAAGTTCAGTTACATTTTCATTTTTAAAAATAAACTCTAAATTTCTTTCTTTAGCTGTTGCTGCAAACTCCACATAAACAATATTAAGTATTTCTTTTTGAAGATCAATTTTTTTAGGATTCAATTCAAAATTACCGGTTTGAAGTTGTGACATATTAAGAATAAGATCAATAGTTCTTACCAGTCTTCTACCACCACTTTCAATAATCTGGAAACTTGAAACTAAATCATCATTCACTTTATCAATTAAATCATCCTTTATTAAAGCAGAAAAACTAAGAATAGTATTAACAGGAGTTCTGATCTCGTGCGACACCTGGGCAAGAAATTCTGTTTTTAATCTATCGGATTTTTCAGCTTCTTCCTTTGCTTTAATTAACTCCTTTTCTGCTTTACTTCTAGTTTTAATGTTCAAGAATAAAAATACTATCGTTACAGAAAGGATTAAAAATGCAATTGAAATTATCCAAACGTATTCAATGTATTCATTATAAAATGAAGTTGGTTTATTTATTACAAGTCGGTTTAAAGGAAGTTCACTTGCATTAATATTGAATTTTTTTAATTGGTTATAATCAAACAGGTATCTAAAATTTCCGTTTTCAATTACCGGAATTTTAAAAGCATTTTCACCATTCAAAATTTTGGCAGCCATATCTGCTAAGACAATACCTTGAGTAAATGATTTAACCTGTAAACAACCAACTACACCATAATTCAATGTTGAACTCCAACAACTATAAATTGGAACGTTCAACTTTCTGGATAATGTTAAAGCTGTCTTTTGTGGAGAAAGAAATTGTCCCTCAGCATCTGTCATTAATCCAAATAGAAGTATTAAAGAATTTGAAGCTGCTTTTTTTAGCGCTTCAATATCTGAAACAGAAAATTTCTTAAAAACTCTAAAATTTACAACGTTACTTAAATGTGGTAATAGGCTATCTATTAATCGATATTGTTGTTTACCTAAATTACTCTCATCAAACAGAACCAAAACATTCTTTATTTCTGGATGCAACACAATTGCTGTTTCAATCAACGGTTCCAGGCTAATTTTATCAACAATACCGGTTATAGATCTTTTAACTGCTGCAGCAGTATAATCAATATCTGAAATACCTGAAAACAAGATTGGGATATCAGGGAAATACTTGTCAGTTCGATCAATTAAGAACCGGAAAGATCTATCGTCAATAGCAACAATTAATTTTGGGTGCTTGTTTATAAACTTATCTCGAATAGTTTTTTCATCTTCTGGATTGTTATTAATTGATAATAATGAATTAAAATCGATATATATTGTTTCAGTTTCTACCTGGGGTAATTTATTAATTAAAGAAAAGACAAAACTGTTTAATAAGGAACTGGTCCATGTATATTCTGGCTCTTGGGATTTTATTATTAAAACGAAATTCTTGTGTGTTTCCGGTTGTTTTGCAATAAGTTCTGTTATAAGCAAATATTGAAAAACCAAAATTAAGGAAACTATTAAGATCACCTTAGCTGAGTTTCTGGGTGAAATAAAATTAGATTTTTGAAGATTAGAATGTGTATAGTTCATATTTTACAGTAAACCTAACAATAAAATTTTTATTAGGCGATAATTTGTGGATTAAATAATTCTTTAGCAATATAAATTCTAAAATAATTTTGTATTACATATTCTAAAGTTTACTTTTAAGGTATAATCCTTATATTTATTAAAAATTCATTATATTTCACACAAAAAATCTGAGCAAAATGGATAAAGAAAAAATTATTGTAACATCCGCCCTACCCTATGCAAATGGAAAAATTCACCTTGGGCATTTAAGTGGAGCTTATCTACCGGCTGATATTTATGTAAGATATAAAAGACTAAAAGGTGCCGACATCATTTACATCTGTGGCTCAGATGAGCATGGTGTTCCAATTACTATCACTGCTGATAAAGAAAAAGTAAATCCTAAGGAAATTATTGACCGTTATCATAACCTAAATAAAGATGCTTTCCAAAAATTTGGGATAAGTTTTGATATTTATTCTAGAACGAGTCTTCCAATTCATCACGAAACTGCAAAGGAATTCTTTCTAAATTTTTATAATCAATCCATATTAAATGAAAAAAACACTTTCCAGTTTTATGATGAAAAAGTAAAAATGTTTTTGCCAGATCGGTATGTTGAAGGAACCTGCCCTAACTGCGGCAATGAGCAGGCAAGAAGTGATGAATGCGAAAATTGTGGTGCATTGTACGATCCATCTGATTTGAAAAATCCAAAAAGTAAAATTACCGGTGAAACACCGGTGCTTAAAGAAACCACTCATTATTATTTCCCTCTTGGAAAGTTTCAAACGAGATTGGAAAAATATGTGGATGAAATGAACCAGGCTTATAATTGGAAAGAAAACGTGCTTCAATACTGCCGTGGATGGTTTAAAGATGGTTTACAGGATAGAGCGGTTACCCGCGATCTTGATTGGGGTGTTCCCGTTCCTCTCGATTCTGCCAAAGGAAAAGTTCTTTATGTATGGTTCGAAGCTGTTCTCGGTTATATATCTGCCACCAAAGAATTATCAATAAAAAAAGGAAATGAAAATCTTTGGAAGGAATATTGGCAAAATCCTGAAACAAAATATGTTGCTTTTATTGGAAAAGATAATGTGGTTTTTCATACCATAGTTTTTCCCGCAATGTTAATGGCTTGGAATGATGTAAGTAAAGATAAATTCATCCTTCCACAAAATGTTCCGGCAAATGAGTTTTTGAATTTTGAAGGAAAGAAATTTTCCAAAAGCCGGAACTGGGGAATTGATGTTGATGATTTTCTCAATCTATTTCCTGCTGATTCACTCCGGTATACACTTGCTGCAAATCTTCCGGAAAGCAGAGACACCGATTTTTATTGGAAAGAATTCCAGGCAAGAAACAATAGCGAGCTTGCAGACATTTTGGGAAATTTTGTAAATCGTACTTTTACTTTTGCACATAAACATTTTGAAGGTAAGGTACCAACAAAAGGAAGCCTGGCTACAATTGATAATGAAATGTTAAAGCTGCTTGAAGAATATCCGCAAATGGTAAGCGATCTTTTTGAAAAATATAAAATAAAAGATAGCGTTACAGAAATGATGAATCTTGCCCGTGCTGGAAATAAATACTTTAATGATTCCGAACCCTGGAAAACTGTTAAATTTGATAAGGAAAAATGTGGCAATACAATTAATATTTGTCTTCAAACAATCTATACATTGGCAGAATTATTCTCTACTGTAATTCCATTTACATCCGAAAAGATTTTTAAGATGTTGAATTCTGCGCCTACAACTTGGAATAATGCAGGAAATGAAAATCTGAAAGCAGAACATCAACTTAACATGCCGGAAATTCTTTTTAATAAAATAGAAGACAAAACGATTGATGAATTAACACTTAATCTTTATAAAGTTGATGAAGCAGTTAAACCGGAAGAATTTGAAGTAATTCCAATTGATGATTTCAAAAAAGTTCAGCTAAGAACTGCGCAGATTATCTCAGCCGAAAAAATTAAGAAAAGCGATAAACTGCTCAAACTTCAAATTGATTTGGGATCTGAACAACGGCAAGTAATTGCTGGAATTGCCCTAAGTTATCAACCCGAAGAATTGATCGGGAAAAAAGTAATTGTTGTGGCTAATCTTAAACCAGCTAAATTAATGGGTCTGGAATCAAACGGAATGATCCTGGCGGTGGAAAATTCAGAAGGCAAAGTTGATGTTTTAGAGGTTAAAGATTCTATTAAAGTTGGAACAAGAGTAAAATAAAGGCAACCATGGTTCTGAAATCAAAATAGATTTTAAGATCATCCTTCTTGGAAGTGCGATAACCTAAAGATTAATTTAATTCACAAATTCTTAATTACCTTGCATTTTTAGGGGGCTTTAAGTTAAATTTGAATTCAAAATTTCAAACTGGAGGTAAAATAAATGCGTATTCGGATTTCATTGGCTCTTATAATTATTACATCATTCATCGTTTCTTCCTGCTCCCCTGAGCATTCAAAAATTGTAATTGCCGAATTCGGCAAAGATAATCTTACTCTTGGTGAGTTCGAAAATGCATACGCTAAAAATGTTGGCGGAATTGAAACAGCTAAAAAAGATTCAATAGCAAAGTATATAAACTTTCTTGATCTATATGTAAACTTTAAAATGAAGCTTAGGGATGCCAGCGTTAGAGGTTACAATACAGATCCGGCTTTAAGTGCAGAATTGAATGATTATAAAGAAAAAGTGGGCATTTCCTATTTGATTGAAAAGCAAATTGTTGAGCCCGGCATAAAAAAATTGTATGATCAAAGAAAATATGAAATGAGAGTAAGTCACATCATGATCCGTCCAGATTCCGTAGAAGAAAAATCAAAAACTTTAGCTTACCAAATTTTAGATAGCTTAAAATTAGGAAAGAACTGGAATGACATGGCAAAAAAATATTCCGCTGACCAGTACTCTAAAAACAAAGGTGGAGATATTTATTGGTTAACTGCTGGTATGATTATTCCAGAATTTGAAGATGCTTTCTACAATACTGAGATTGGCAAAGTAAATCCAGTACCAGTTAAAACGCGTTATGGATGGCACATTATAAAAGTAACAGAAAAAAGGGAAAGAATTCCCCAGGTTAGAGCAAGTCATATTCTAATCGATTTCAGAATTGATTCCACAAAGACTGATTCTGTTGCAGCAAGAAAACAAATTGAAGACATCAAAAATCAATTGAACAATGGTGCCGATTTTGCTGAACTCGCTAAAAAATATTCTGAAGACCCGAGCTCTAAGGAAAATGGCGGCGATCTTGGATTCATCGAACGAAGAATGATGGTTCCGGAATTTGATGAAGCTGCTTTCAACCTAAAAAAAGGTGAGGTTTCAAATATCGTTAGAACAAATTTTGGCTACCACTTAATTAAGGTAACTGATACAAAACCTTATCCTTCATTTGAAGATGAAAAAGAAAATCTAAAAAAACTTTTTAAGAAAACCAGGTATGATAAAGCTTATGCTGATTTGGTAAGTAATCTAAAAGTGAAATATAATCTTAAACTTAACGAGAACACTATTTCTTTCTTTGCAAAGAATATAGATTCCACAAAAGTTGGTCCTGATTATTGGAAAAAATCCTGGAGAGACCAAATTAAGGATGCAGAAGTTTATTCTTACGCCGGTAAAAAAGTTATTGTAGATACTCTTTTTAGTCGAATGGAAAAATCAGCAGAGAATAACAAATTAGTTGATGCAAAAATGATTACTGCTGCAGCAAACAAAGATGGAGAAAACTCAGTTCTTGCAGAAGAAGCAAATAACCTGGATAAATCTGATCCACAATTTGCATCACTGATGGATGATTATAAAAACGGAATCCACATTTTCAAACTTCAGGATGATGAGGTTTGGAGCAAGGTTAAAATTGATAGTGTTAAACTTTTGGATTTCTACACAAAGAATAAAGATAAATACAATTGGACTGACAGAGTAAAATTCCAGGAAATCTTTTCTAGAAAAGATTCCTTAATAAATGTTTACTATGATAAATTAACCAAAGGTGAAAGCTTCGATACTTTAGCCACTAAGTTTACAGAACGTCCGGGCTTTAAAGAAAAAGCAGGCATGTATGATTTGGTTGATTTAACAAATCCTATTGCAACGGAAGCAAATAATCTGCAAATAGTTGGTAGTTATTCAAAACCATTTAAGAATGGCGGGGGCTGGTCTATAGTAAAATTGATTGCTAAAGAACCTGCTCGTACAAAAACTTTTGAAGAAGCTAAAGCAGAAGTTTCCGGACAGTTCCAGGAAAGTGAAAGTAAAAGACTTGAAAACGAATACATAGCAAAGCTAAAGAGTATGTACAAACCAGAAATCAATTACAGCAAACTTGAAGAAGCTTTCAAAACAAAGTAAAATTAAAATTGGCGTTATACTTCTTGCCGCAGTATTTATTGGCTGCGGCAATGAAGAGCCAAAAAAAAATTATGTTGCAAGAGTTGACGAATCTTACTTAACTAAAAAAGATATCGCTGCCGACCTTGATACTGTTAAACTTCAAGAAAGCCGCAGAGTTGAATATATAAGAAATTGGGTGGAGACTGAACTTCTTTATACTGAAGCTGTTAAAGAAGACATTCTTGATGACCAAGTTTACAAACGAACTTTGGAAAAATCCAAAAAGGAATTAGCCAAAGCATTTTTACTCCAAAAGTTTTTTGCTGAAAATGAAATTGAATATAAACAACAGGAATTGATCGACTATTACAATTCGAACAAGAATGAATTCAAATTGTTCTACGATTCTTATCTCTATAATTCAATTGTATTCAATGATGAAGACAAAGCAATTCTTTTCAGAACTACCTTAATTGAAAGTGATTGGAATAAAGCTGTAAATGTATTCAGCGGTGATCCATCGATAATATCGGAAAAAATAAATATATTATCATATGATTACCAGGTTCAACCGATTGATTTGCTTTCAATTATTCAGCAATTGCTTCCAAATGAAGTAAGTATAATTTTAACCATGGAACCAAAAAAGTATACGGTGGTTCAATTAATTAAAAAATATTCACGGGATGAAATTCCCGAATTTGAAATTATAAAAAAAAATGTTGAAGATAGATTTTTAACACTGAAAAAACGGGAATTGTTAAAAGATTTTATGCGGCAGCTCTACTTAAAGTATAAAGTTGAAATTAAATAAGGTAAAAAATGAAAAAGTTTTTGTTAATTTTTACACTGATTCTTATAGCTAATATTTACGCACAGGAAGCTTTAGATAAAATTGTAGCTGTTGTAGATAATGAAATTATTCTTCAGAGTGAGTTAGATTTTCAAACAAGCTTATTGGCATCACAGCAAAGAATTGATGCCTCTAAGCCAAACGTCAAAAAGCAAATACTTAATTCAATGATCGAAGAAAAACTTCTTTATGCAAAAGCAAAATTGGATTCAATTAGTGTAACAGATGATGAAGTTAGCCGACAAGTAGATTATAGAATCGAAATGTTCGTTCAGCAATATGGTTCTAAGGAAAAGGTAGAACAGGTTTATGGGATGAGCATAGAAAAAATAAAAAGAGAATTACGTGATGATGTTCAAAAATATTTGATGGCAGAATCTTTAAAACAAAAAATGTTTGGAATGATGGATGCCACCCGCAGAGAAGTTGAAGAGTTTTATAATGATTACAAAGACTCGCTTGGATTAATCCAGGAGAAATATAAGCTCGCACACATTTTTATTAATCCTAAAGCTGGAGAAAAAGTAAAACAGAATGCTAAAGAGCGAGCTTTGGCAATTTTGGATTCAATTAAAGCAGGTAAAGATTTTGCTGAAATGGCTAAGAAATATTCTGAAGATCCTGGCAGTGCAGTACAAGGAGGCGATTTAGGTTTTACAAAACGAGGAAGACTTGTACCTGAGTTTGAATCTGCCGCATTCTCTTTAGCTGATGGACAATTATCAGAACCAGTAGAATCTGTTTTTGGTTTTCATATAATTCAATTGGTGGAAAGAAAAGGCGAGTCAATTCATTCGCGTCATATTCTTATCAAAATAAAAGAAGATGCTGATGCTGATCTTAAAGCAATTGAACAGTTAAATGATATTAAGGACAGTGTAAGAGTTGGCAAACAATCTTTTGAGTATTATGCTAAGAAATATAGTGATGACAAGGAAACTGCAAAACTTGGCGGTCTTTTGGGAAATTTGGATCTTGGACAATTAGATAAAACACTTTTAGAAATTGTTGGCAAATTAAAAGTTGGTGAAATAAGTTTTCCTAAACGGATGGATCTTGGACAAGGAATTTATGGTTATCATATTGTTTACCTGATGACCAAGACACCGGAACATAAACCAAATTTGGAAATAGATTATAATGAGATAAAGCAAGCGGCAGAATTGCATAAGCAACAAAAGTTATATGTAAATTGGATGAAAGAACTTAAACAAAATATTTTTTGGGAAATCAGATTATAAAGGAAGCAAAGTGAATTATCCGAATGAAACTTCAGATGTTGCATTGGTAGAAAATCTTTCAGATTCTGTTAAACAGATTAAAAAAGAAATTGGTAAAATTATTATTGGTCAGGATGAAATTATCAATAATCTTCTAATCTCACTGCTATCCAAAGGACACTGCCTTCTTGTTGGTGTACCGGGATTGGCAAAAACTCTTCTTATAAAAACTCTTGCTGAAGTGTTGGATTTAAAATTCAGCCGAATTCAATTTACACCGGATTTAATGCCCAGCGATATTACTGGTACTGAAATAATTGAAGAAGATTCAGCTACTAAGAAAAGATCATTCAGGTTTATTCAGGGACCAATATTTGGCAATATCATTTTAGCTGATGAAATAAACAGGACGCCACCTAAAACGCAATCGGCTTTGTTGGAAGCAATGCAGGAACACAAAGTTACTGCTGCCGGCGTATCTTATACTTTATCAGAACCATTCTTTGTACTTGCTACACAAAATCCAATTGAACAGGAAGGAACTTATCCGTTGCCTGAAGCTCAATTAGATAGATTTATGTTCAATCTGTGGTTAGATTACCCATCGTACAATGAAGAAATTGAAATTGTAAAATCAACCACAAGCCAATATGCTGCACAACTTGCAAAAATTTTAACTGCTGAAGAGTTAGTAAAATTTCAGGATTTAATTCGAAAAGTACCGGTTGCTGATAATGTAATTGAATTCGCTGTCAACCTAGTAAATCAAACCCGGCCAAAAAATCCACAAGCACAAAAATTCATAAAAGATTGGATTAGCTGGGGTGCTGGTCCAAGAGCATCTCAATATCTTATCTTAGCTGCAAAAACAAAAGCTGTGCTGGAAGGAAGATTTACACCAAACATTGATGATGTAAAATATGCGGTTACACCAGTATTGCGCCACAGAATAATTGTTAACTTTAATGCAGAAGCAGAGGGAATATCTTCGGTAGATATAATCAAAAAGCTGATTGAAGGGAAATAAATTAGAATGGGCAAACTACGAACGACTACTTCTTAATTATCGAATAATTCTTATATCCATTATAAATTTCTTTTGCTGCTGTTCTAATAACAGTTGCAGTTGGTACTGCCAGCAGCATTCCAAAAACTCCCATTACCTGGCTACCTGCAATGATTAATATTATTATAAGAAGCGGGTGCATATCAACACTTTTAGAAAAAATATTTGGTTGAATGAAACCATTATCCAATGCATAAACAATTGAAAACATAATTAAAATCGAAGGGATCATTGAAAAATTTCCAAACTGAGCAATGGAAATTATCATCGCAGGAATTGATCCAATGATTGGTCCGAAATAAGGGATCAAATGCCCAATACCAGCTATTACTCCAATTGGAACTGCATTATTAACCCCCAAAATTGAAAGCCCAACTGCACTTAATACACCAACAAAAAACGCATCGAGAATCCATCCACGAACAAATCTTCCAAGCTGAACGCTGATTTGCCTGATAACCCAATAGGAAACTTCAAAATATCTGTTGGGCATAATATTCAAAACACCTTTTATAATTCCTTTATTATCTTTTAAAAGAAAGAATGTCATAAACGGAACAATTACTGCAACAGCAACAATCGAAACAATACTTGAAACCAGATTAGAAAGACTATCTAGAAAGTTTATGAAAAAAGAAGAGATCCATATTTCTATTTTTCCGGCTATAGTGCCGGATTTAATAAAAGGTACATAGGTTATTATTGTTTTATCCAGGCTTCTAAGAAATTGCTTGATGTTACTCTGATTGATTGAAGTGCTTAGATTTATAATTTGGTCAGTTAGTTGAGGAACCACATAAGAAAAACCCAGGAAAATCAAATAGAAACAAACAAGAATTGTAAAAAGTGTTGCAATAAATCTATTAACACCTTTATTCTCCAAAGCTGTTACAACAGGATTAAGAATAAGTGCAAGAAGAAGTGATATTACCAGCATCAAAATAATATCAACAAATAAGTAGGAAATTAATAACAAAGCTAACACAGCAGAAACAATCAGAAAAGATTTATTCAACCATTTGTATGTTTTTTCTGTAATCGGCATTTATTTCTTTATTTTCTCTTTTATCCCCTGCTAATATTCTGAATTAAAAACAAAATTTCAATTAAAAAGTTTGGGTTTGTTTAAAATTCGCAAAATCTATATTTCATCCCAACAACTAAGCAGGTATAAACACTTAGAATCTTGAAGTAAACTCATACCAATTTTTTGTATATTTACCAGCAAATTTTTCATCAATATTTATGGAACTTAGTTATGGCAGAAATTGAATTATTAGCAAGAATAAGAAAGAGTGCTGCTGAAAAAGGTAAAACAATTGTTCTTCCGGAATCGCACGATGATAGAGTTCTAAAAGCGGCAGAAGTTTTAGTAAAAGAAAAAATAGCCGGAGTAATTACGATTGGCACTGAGGAAAAAATTAAAGAGAGTGCGAAAAGATTAAACATAAATTTAGATTCAGTACAAATTATTGATCATGTAAAATCTAAGAAGCTGAATGATTTTGGGGAAATATTTTACCAAATGCGTAAAGCAAAAGGAAAAGAAATTCCGCTGGAAAAAGCAATTGAAACTATAAAGCGGGATATTTTCTTTGGCGCAATGATGGTTAAAGAAGGTTTGGTTGATGGCTCCGTTTCTGGCTCAACAGCAACTACAGCCGACGTGATGAGAGCTTCAATACAAGTTGTTGGAATGCCAATGGGAATTTCTATCGTTTCCAGTTTTTTCTTAATGGTATTTCCAGAAAAAGTTTATAGCTTTGCCGATTGCGCTGTTAACCCAAACCCAGATGCAAAACAACTTGCAGACATCGCAATATCTACAGCTGAGAATCATAAAAAGTTAACAGGTGAAGAATCTTATGTTGCTATGCTTTCATTCTCTACCAAAGGAAGCGCTGAACACGAGCTGGTAGATAAAGTTCGTGAAGCAACCAGAATAGCTAAAGAAAAACGTCCGGACCTAAACATCGATGGAGAAATGCAGTTTGATGCAGCAATAATTGAATCCATCGGTAAGAAAAAAGCTCCGGGCAGTTCTGTTGCAGGAAGAGCTAATGTGCTTATTTTCCCAGATTTGCAAGCTGGTAATATTGGTTATAAGATTGCAGAACGTCTTGGTGGTGCACAGGCAGTCGGTCCTATTAGTCAGGGATTAAGCAAACCATTCTTCGATCTGAGCCGAGGTTGCAGTGTAATGGATATTGTTAATACAGCGGCAATTGCAGTATTGATGGTGTAATCCTTTCACGAATAAAATATTTAAAATAGCGTTGTAATTAAAATTTACAGCGCTATATCTTTTAATCACAACAAATAATCCCCCGAATACATTGAACTTTGATTACAGAAGTTCTGTTTTAATTATTACAAATTCTAAATCAATCATTTGAAAGGGTACAATGAAAAAATATATTTTGATAATACTGCCAATATTTTTGATTGCAATAAAGGTAAATCTGTTCGCCGAAAAAAAAGAAAAGGACAACAATAAAATGAAAAATAATATCAGCGGTATTTCTGTTAAGGATATGAATTTAAAGGAAATTCCGCTTTCTTCATATAAAGGAAAAGTACTGTTGATAGTTAATGTGGCAAGTGAGTGTGGTAATACACCCCAGTATAAAGATCTGGAAGAGATTTATAAAAAATATAATTCGAAAGGATTTGAAATATTAGCTTTTCCGTGTAATGATTTTGGTCAGCAAGAGCCTGGAACGAATGAAGAAATAAAAAATTTCTGTTCAACAAAGTATGATGTTACATTCAAGCTCTTCAATAAAATAAAAGTTCTTGGTGAAGAAAAGGAACCGCTTTATAAAAAACTTACAGATAATGGAGTTACTGAAAAATCAGAGATTAAATGGAATTTTGAAAAATTCCTTATCTCAAGACAAGGTGAAATTGTTGAAAGATTTATGAACAAAGTAAAACCATCCGATTCGAGAATTATTTCTGCAATTGAAAAAGAGCTGGCGAGGTAAAGAAGTGTTAATTTCACAAACTCGATTCCAGGTTACTAATGTTTAATATAAAATTAGATTCGCAAAGCAAGCGATTGGATTGAGTTGTAAAAATTTCAAATTGAAATTGCGGTAAGATTTATTTTCTACCATGTTTGAAACAAATTGTAAACGTTGTTCCCTCTCCTTTCTCGCTATTTACAATTATTTTAGCTCCATTCATTTCAGTATATTTTTTTACCAGTGCTAAACCAAGTCCATTTCCTTCAAACCGTCTTGTATATCCGCCTTCTTCCTGGGAGAAAGGTTCAAACAGAAATGGTAAATATTCCTGCGAAATACCAATTCCCGAATCTTTAATATCAACACATATCTCATTGGTTAAATTCTTGTACAACTTTATTTGAATTTTACCTTTTGGAGTATACTTAACAGCATTGTCTAACAGGTTAATAAATATTTGTTGAAGAGAATACGCATCACCAAGAATTTTGGCATGGTCAATCTCTTTAAGGAATTCCAACTTAAGAAGTTTTAAGTTACTAGGAGTTTGAAATTCACGGATACATTCAAAAAGTATTTCCTTTGAAAGATCAATTTCAGTAATATTAATTTCAAAACTTCCTGTTTGAATTTCTGCCATATTTAATATTTGATCAATCGTCCGGATGATTCTCTTACCGCCATTATCAATACTATCAAAACTCACTTCTAAATCATTACTTAATTTTCCCTGCAATTCTTCTTTTAATAATGAAGTAAAACTTAAAATAATGTTTATTGGTGAACGAATCTCATGAGACATTTGGGCTAAAAAATCTGTTTTTAACCTGTTAGATTTTTCCGCATCTTCCTTGGCTTTTATCAATTCCTTTTCTGCTTCTTTACGTTCTGTAATATCACGACCTATAACTACAAGTCCTCTTCTTCTCCCATCCTGGTAATAAAGAGGAAGTTTAATTATATCAAAAACATGATAGGTCCCATCGCTTTTAGGGATAACTTCTTCAACACGCGAAAGTTTTCCTTTCTGCCATGAAGATTCATCGGAGGATTCAAAAAATACAAATGCTTTTTGATGAAAGCTGCTATACTTAGCAAGTTCAGAATCTTTTTTGCCAATATAATCCACACCCTCAAGATCAAAAAGTTTCAAATAAGCCTCGTTTGCTTTCAGCCATTGTCCTCCGCCATCTTTAAAACAGACAATATCCGGCATTGAGTTAATTAACATTCTAAAAAGATCTTCACTTGCTTTAAGTTCATCTTCAGCTTTAACTTTTGCAGTAATATCATTTGCAAGCACAAGAATTCCCTCACTTCCATCAGTTAATGGAAATTTAGTTTCATTTAGTTCTACAAAAATTATCTTTCCATCTTTACGAACATTTTTTACAATATGATGAAGGTTATTACCTGATACTAATTTTTTTATATGATCTTCAATCTCGTGTGCAGATTCAGGAAGCGCAAATAGGCTCACATTCTTTCCGATCAATTCTTCCCTGGTATAACCATGGCAATTATTTACAGGATGATTCACATCCAGCAAATTTCCCTTTTGATCAATTACCATTATTTCGCTTGGTGAATGTTCGAATAAAGTCCGGTACCGGTGTTCATTATCTGCAAGGATCTTTTCTGTTTTCTTATGCTCTGCAATCTTCTTATGCAATTTCTTGTTTGTTTCTTCAAGCTGGATGGTTCTTTCCAAAACACGTTTTTCAAGTTCTTCATTTAAACGAATAATTTCCTGTTCTGCTTTTTTTCGTTCGGTAATATCTCTTGCAGTTGCAATTACTGACTGAACTATTCCATCAATTGAATATTCAGGCACCAGCAACCAATCAATCCATATATGATTCGGCAGTTCAAATTCTATTCTGTTTAGCTTTTTTGATTTTATCACTTTTTCAATTGCTCTTTCCCAAATTTCTACCAAGTGTTTTGAAAATCCCATTTCTGAATGCGTTTTACCAATAAACTCTTCAGGTGAAAAACCTGTTTGATTTTTTACCGCGGGATTTACATATAGATGACGATGGTTGGTATCGAACCGCATAATTACATCAATTGAATTTTCGATAAAGGATTTGAAAGGATCAGTTGCAAAATTTGAGGAAATTTTCCCTTCTTTGTTCTCCTTTTCATTTGCAACTATTTTTTCAACTGAATTTTTCAAAATTTTACTTCTATAATTGAGTTGTGTGTTTGCCATATCCCCGGGTAGTGTTTTATTTAACTCCACTTTTTCAATTGGTAAGCTTTTCATTTTCTTGTTCGATTTCATAACTAATTTCAACACTTACAAAGTTGTAATTTAGTTGTTTTAAAGAAATCTTTACCTAGGAACAAGTAGCCCTCTTAAAGTATGTCATCAATATAGTAATATTATCAATTATTGTTTGAATTTTTTCTAGTGATAAATTTTCGGGAAGAGATTCTAATTTTATATTAATCAAACATATCTTGTTTGAAGAAATAATTACGGTATAGGGAAGTTTGCTTGAATTATATTGAATAGACTATTTTTCTATTTGCCCCCGCCATTTAATTATGCCACCATTCAAATTGAATACTTCCTGGAATCCTAACTCCAGCATATGTTTTACTGAAGAATAACTTCTGCTTCCGCTCCGGCAATAAACAAAAAATGTTTTAGTTTTGTCCAGGCTTTCAATTTTATTTCTGAAATCATCTTCGTAAAAATCTATGTTTTTGGAACCGGGAATATGCCCGCCGCCAAATTCCTCGGGAGTTCTAACATCCAAAATTTCGCAGCTTTTATTTTCTTCAATTCGTTTTGCAAAGCTTTCTGTATCAAGATTAAAATGTGAATCTGTTTTTAGGAAAGAAAATAATCCGGGCATAAAAACTACTCCTTTTACCTTTAAGTTTAATTGGATGTAAAAATTGAATTTCTGATTTCAAAAAATAATTTTTGAATCGTTAATAAATAATTTAGGATGAGAAGTTTGAATCAACATAATTACTGAACTTATAATCAAAGCTGTTCTGGCTTCCCATTAAATCTTTTAAAGTAGTATTCTTTAAAACACCATCAACGGAATTTTGAACAATGCGCCAAAGCGAACGAACTGAACAATCAATTGTGTTAGTGCAAATCAACTCAGCTCCGGTATGAGTATTACAAAAATCTTCCTCCTGAAATAATTTACCTCCTAGGCACTCCAATACATTACCAAGCACAATTCTTTCCGGTGGAATAGCCAAAGTATAACCGCCAATTTGTCCTCGGGAGCTTTCAAGAAATCCACCGAGTCTTAAAGTACGTAGTAGTTTAGCTACGTTGTGCTGGGAGATTCCTTCGTATTGGCTAATTTCCGGAATAGTGAGTGATTTATTTACCAGGCTGAATTTGGCAATTCTTAGCAGACAACGTAAACCATATTCCTCTTGTGCACTGAACTTCATTTTAACACCTTACAAATTTTCAATTGGCGTATTGAACAAATTAATCTTTTTGAAACAATATGCCATTAAAAGAATTAATTCAATTTTGGAATTGAAGAACCGCATGCTTTTGCATGTACAAGTTTTTCAAAAGATTCTTTAGTTATCGAAGGACCTTTTTTAGAACAGAACTTGTTAAAAATTTCCACCAAATCATTTGCAACTTTTTTCGCCGAATTTCCTTCAATATCCATCCGTTCCATCATATAAACTAATTTACCATCTTTAAATAATGCAGCAGAAGGAGAAGACGGTGCGTATCCAACCATTAAAGCTCTTGCCCTGTCAACAGCATCTCTATCCTGTCCTGCAAACACAGTAGTTAAATGATCGGGAATAATTTCATTTTGTAAAGCAAGATTAATTCCGGGGCGTGCGCTACCGGCGGCACATCCGCAAACTGAATTTATTACAACTAAGACGGCTCCTTTATTTGGATCCGTTAAATATTCATCTACTTTATCAGGTGTTTGCAATTCAACAAAACCAGTATAAAGAAGTTCGTCCCGCATCCATTGAACAGCTTCGGGATCGTAAATTGGTTGTCGTTTTATATTTATCTCGAACATTTTTTATCCTTTCAGAATAATTATTTGATAATTTCAAGAATGAATTGCTCAATTTTTTAAGTGTACAATTTAACAATTGTTCAATTTAGTTTTTCATTAACCAGTTATAACAAATATTTTATATTAAAGTACAGAGTTTAGAAAAATCCCAACTCAACTTTTGCAACTTCACTCATCATATCTTTGTCCCATGGTGGATTCCAGACTAAATCAATGTAAACGTCCTTAACATCTTTTACCGATTTTACTTTTTCTTTTACCTCGCCAGGAAGAGATCCGGCCACCGGACACATAGGCGAAGTTAACGTCATCTTTACCTGAACATTGGTTTCATCATCAATTTTAATTTCATAGATCAAACCTAATTCATAAATATCCACAGGAATTTCCGGATCGTAACAGGTTTTTAATCTTTGAATGATTTCCTTTTCTATAAATTGTTTATCTATCATACTTCTTAATATTTTCTATTTTTGAACAATAGTTAAATTGTTGATAAACATTTTTCCAACAATTTAGCAATTAAACAACGCAACATTTTTTTACTCAGTCGTCGCTAAATTTTCTTTTTCTTTCAAAGCTGTAAGCATTGTATGCCAGGCAAGACTTGCACACTTTACCCGTGCCGGGTAATCTCTTACACCAGAAAATACTGCAAGTTTTCCAAGCTGCTCCGGATCAATTTCAGTTCCTATTTTTGAAGTTACAACCTGATGAAATACTTCAAATAACTCTTCAGCTTCTTTCTTTGATTTTCCTTTTAGAATTGAAGTCATCAATGAAGCAGATGATTTTGAAATTGCGCAACCACTTCCCTGGAATGAAATATCTTTAATCTTTTCATCTTCAAGATCGATATATACCCAAAGATGGTCACCGCACAGCGGGTTATATCCTTCACTTTCATGGTTGCAATGTTCGCACTTCCTAAAGTTGCGCGGACTTTTATTATGATCCAGAATTACTTCCTGATAGAGTTGACTTAAATCTGACATTAGCTTAAAACCCGGATTACTTTATGAATACCATAAACAAGTTGATCTATTTCTTTTTTTGTATTATAAAATGCAAACGATGCCCGCGCCGTTGCAGGTATTCCAAACCGCTGCATAACCGGTTGTGTACAATGATGCCCGGTTCGAATTGCAATTCCTTCGCTGTCTAAAATAGTTCCTATATCGTGCGGATGGATATTATTCAAAATGAATGATACAACTGCGGCTTTATTTTTAGCCGTTCCAATAATTTTTAATCCATTTATCGATAACAATTTTTCAGTGGCGTATTCCAAAAGATCATGTTCGTGTTTGGCAATCAAATCAAAATCTAATTTATTCAAATAATCTATGGTAGAACCCAAAGCAATATTTCCGGCAATATTTTGTGTGCCTGCTTCAAACTTGTTGGGGATGTCATTAAAGATTGTTTTTTCAAATGTAACTGAGCGAATCATATCACCGCCAGTTTGGTAAGGCGGCATTGCATTTAGTATTTCCGCTTTACCGTATAAAACTCCGGTGCCTGTTGGCCCAAACAATTTGTGTCCGGAAAAAACAAAAAAGTCACAGTCAAGTTTCTGTACATCCACTTTTATATGAGGAACTGCCTGAGAGCCATCAATTAGTACTGGAATGTTTCTATTGTGTGCAAGTTCAATTATTTCTCTAACTGGATTTATAGTGCCAAGCGAATTAGAAACCTGAACAACAGAAACCAATTTCGTTTTATTATTTAACAGATTTTTATATTCATCTAAAATTAATTCACCATCATCGTTCATAGGAATTATTCGAAGCTTTGCTTTCTTCTCCTCGCAAAGAATCTGCCAGGGAACAATATTAGCGTGATGCTCCATCGCAGAGATTATTATTTCGTCTCCTTCATTTACATTATTCCTGCCGTAAGAATGGGCAACTAAATTAATAGATTCAGTTGCACCCCTGGTAAAAATAATTTCGCAGGCGCTTAATGCATTAATAAACTCTTTTATTTTCAACCGGGCATCTTCATAAGCAAGCGTTGCCTGCTCGCTAAGATAATGAACGCCTCTGTGGATATTGGAATTCAGATTAAGATAAAACTCTTTCTCAGCATCAATTACAGAAAGAGGTTTTTGTGCAGTTGCTGCATTATCCAAATAAACCAATGTTTTATTTCTAACTTTTGTTTGTAGAATTGGAAAATCTTTTCTGATTAATTCCACATCAAAAGTTTTAGTGGTTTTTGTTCTACGTTCAACATCAGAAATTATAATTTCATTGCTCATTGTATTCCCTATCCGACAGAAACTTGATGAAGTCTGTCTAATATTTTTTCGCTAAGTTGATCTTTCAATTGATCAATTTTTATAAGATCAATAATATCGCTTGCGAATGCTTTAATTAAAATTGAACGCGCTTTTTCTTTACTAATGCCACGGGATTGAAGATAAAACAATGATTGATCATCCAACTGTCCAACCGTTGCACCATGGCTGCATTTTACATCATCAGCAAATATTTCAAGCTGCGGTTTTGTATCAATCCTTGCATCCCTGGAAATAAGAAGATTTTTATTTGATTGATACGCCAGAGTTTTTTGTGCATCTTTTCTAACAATTACTTTTCCGTTAAAAACGCCCCTGGATTTTTCATCCAGAATTCCTTTGTAAAGTTCATTGCTGTGGCAGTGCGGTTTTGCGTGGTCAATCAATGTATGGTTATCAACCAACCTTTTCCCATCCGCCAAATACAAACCGAAAAAGTGGCACTCGCTGTTTTCATCAGCAAGAACTGCATTCAAATCATTGCGGATTATTTCTCCACCCATAGAAATAGTTGTCGAAGTAAATACGCTTGATCTTTTCTGGTGAACTTCCGTCCTGCTAATGTGGAAAGCTTTGTCCCCTTCATTTTGAATTTTATAGAAATCCAATATCGCATTTTCTTCCAGCACAATTTCATTTACTGAATTGAGCAAATAAGGATTTTCTGAAATGCTATGATAACTTTCAATAATCTTCGTCTGACTATTTTTACCGGCAAGCAAAATATTTCTTGGCTGGGCTAAAACGTTGGTTTTTTCATCTCCGGAAAGAAATAGAAAATGAATTGGATCTTCAACAATTAAATTTTCCGGTATCTTAATTATAACACCATTCAATGAAAACGCTGTATTTAAGGCAACAAAACCATTATCAATTTTTACATACTTGGAAAAATGATTCTCAATATATTTTACATCCGATTGTGAAAGAGAATTAAATTTTATTACTTCAATTTTTTCTGTCTGAGGTAAGCGTCTGGAAAGTTCTTTAACATATATTCCATTAACAAAGACTAAAAGAGTAGCTTTCAAATCCTTGATTAAATATTTCTCAATTTCATTTGCTGTAATACTGGTTTCATTTTCCAGAACTGCGGGAACATAATTGAAATTTAATAACGGAGTTAAGTTTGTGTATTTCCAATCTTCACTCTTTGTTGTTGGAAATCCAAGTTCGGCAAACTTTTCAATCGCTTGTTTCCGTAAACCATGAATGTAAGTCTTGGATTGTCCATTCAAATTTTTCTCAAAAATTTTAAACTTCTCGTTGTACCATTCTTTCAAATCTATTTTATTCGGTTGATCCATTTATTCATTTCCTGCTAGTTAAACCGTTTGAGTAATAATTTCTTCATCCTTAACCCAGTCGTAACCTTTCTCCTCAAGCTCAAACGCTAATTCTTTACCACCCGATTTTACGATTTTCCCTTTATAAAGAACGTGAACAAAATCCGGGACAATAAAATCAAGTAGCCGCTGATAGTGTGTAACAACAACCACAGATTTTTCCTTACTCTGTTCTTTGAAAACATTAACACCATTTGCTACAACTTTTAAGGCATCAATGTCCAGACCTGAGTCTGTTTCATCTAGGATTGCAAGTTTAGGATCTAATACCGCAAGCTGAAAGATTTCATTTTTCTTTTTTTCGCCGCCGGAAAATCCCTGGTTAACTGGTCTGCTTATCAGCGATTGATCCATATTAACGACTTTCATTTTTTCTTTGATAAGAGTTAGGAACTCCATAGCATCCAGTTCTTCCAAACCTTTGTGCTTGCGAATTTCATTCAACGCAGTTTTAAGAAATGTTGCGTTACTTATTCCCGGAATTTCCACGGGATATTGAAACGCAAGGAAAATTCCTTCGTGTGCTCTTTCTTCAGGATTTAATTCCAGCAGGTTCTTTCCTTCAAAAATAACTTCTCCGGAAACAATTTCGTATCCTGGTTTTCCTGCAAGAACATTAGCGAGTGTACTTTTACCGGAACCGTTAGGTCCCATTATGGCATGAACTTCGCCAGCTTTTATTTCTAAATTTATTCCGCGTAATATTTCTTTTCCTTCAACATTAACGAACAGATCTTTAACTGATAACATTTTTATTTCCTGATTTATATTCATTGTTATATTGTTTAATTGTTCCATTGTTTCTTGTTCATTTTTCATTCTTCATTCTACATTCTACATTCTACATTCTACATTCTACATTCTTCACTCTTCCTCATCCCACGCTTCCTTCCAGACTTACACTTAAAAGTCTTTGCGCTTCAACTGCAAATTCCATCGGTAGATTGTTGAACACTTCTTTGCAATAACCATTTACAATAAGATTGATAGCATCCTCAGTTTTAATTCCTCTTTGATTCAAATAAAAAATCTGATCTTCACCAATTTTTGATGTTGTAGCTTCGTGCTCTACAGTAGCAGTAGAATTATCAACTTCCAGGTATGGGAATGTGTGCGCACCGCATTTATCGCCAAGTAAAAGCGAATCGCATTGCGAATAGTTTCTTGCACCTTCAGCCTTAGCTGAGATTCTTACCATACCTCTGTAAGTATTATTGCTCCTTCCGGCAGAAATTCCTTTTGAGACAATTGTGCTTCTTGTATTTTTTCCAAGGTGAATCATTTTGGTTCCGGTATCTGCCTGCTGGTAATGATTTGTTAAAGCAACAGAATAAAATTCGCCGATTGAGTTTTCCCCCTGAAGAATACAGCTTGGATATTTCCACGTAATAGCGGAACCGGTTTCAACCTGCGTCCAGGAAATTTTAGAATTTTTTCCTCTGCATGCACCACGCTTTGTAACAAAATTATATATTCCTCCCTTTCCTTCAGAATCACCTGCATACCAATTTTGTACGGTTGAATATTTTATTTGCGCATTATCCAAAGTAACCAATTCTACAACTGCGGCGTGTAACTGGTTTGTATCACGGATGGGCGCTGTGCAGCCCTCAAGATAACTTACGTATGCGCCTTCTTCGGCAACAATTAATGTTCTCTCAAACTGTCCTGTATCTGAAGCATTAATTCTGAAATAGGTTGATAATTCCATCGGGCATCTTACACCTTTGGGTATGTATACAAATGAACCGTCTGAAAATACAGCGGAATTAAGCGTAGCAAAAAAATTGTCTGTATATGGAACAACTGAACCAAGATATTTTTTAATCAGGTCCGGATGGTTTTGAATTGCTTCAGACATCGAACAAAAAATTATTCCGAACTCCGAAAGTTTTTCCTTGTAAGTTGTAGCCACGGAAACACTATCGAACACAGCATCAACAGCTACACCTGCCAATAATTTTTGTTCATTCAACGGTATACCCAATTTTTGAAATGTCTTTAATATTTCCGGTTCTACCTGGTCAAGGCTATCATACTTAGCTTTTTGTTTTGGAGCTGAATAATAAACAATATCCTGGTAATCGATTGGAAGATAAAAAACATTCTGCCACTTTGGTTCGGTCATCGTTAGCCAATGACGGTAAGCTTTTAACCGCCATTCTGTCATCCATTCAGGTTCATTTTTTTTTGTAGAAATTAAACGGATAATATCTTCGCTCAAACCTTTTGGAGCCGAATCCATTTCAACATCTGTTACAAATCCATATTTATATTCGTTGTTAGCTATCGACTCAATTGTCTTAACTTCGGTACTCATTTCTCATCCTTTTCAAAAAGTGGTTGATTAACTTAATCAATCTGGAAAAAAATAGCAAGATTGCTCTTAAAAAATTTTCTTTTGTACCTTAATAACAGAAATGAAACAAATAAGGTTTCCAAATAACCTAAAAATTCGAATTGAAGGTCCGGGGGAAGAAGTTAGATTATAAAAAGCCTAATCTCATTATTGTCATTCCCATGAAAGTGGGATTCCAGACTTTTAATGCGGTTTATAGATTCCTGCTTGCGCAGGAATGACGTTAATATGTATTGATTTGCATTGGCAATTTGATTCTATTTTATCAAGCACATCTTTCTACTGGATCTAAAATCTCCAGCATTTAAGATGTAAAAATAAATTCCGCTTGAAAATTTGCTGCCATCAAATACAACCTCATAATTACCTGGTTGTTTCTCTTCGTTAACAAGTGTTTCGATTTCCCTTCCAAGTATATCAAATATCTTTAATGATATTTTTGTCATTTCACCTCTTACGCTTGACGGAACAGAATATTCTATTTTTGTTGCTGGATTGAATGGATTCGGATAATTCTGATATAAAAAATATTCCGCAGGAATAATATTTTCTTCTTTACTTTCTACTTCCGTTGTCTCGTTAAATTTATTTAACATTATGTTTTGCACAAGTTCTTTTGCTTGTTCCTGTTTCATATAGTAAAGAGGAAAGCTGAGTGTTATTACTTTATAATCATTACCAAGGTATTCTACTCCGACAGGCATTCCTTTCATACTGCCTTTTATGGTTGTAGAATCAAATTTGGTATCATAGGTATATATTTCCTTGGCTCCAGGTGCAGCAGAAATACTTTCAATATTTTTTAAATGAAAATTAAAATTTGATGTTGTCTTAGTAGTATCAACCTCCAACAAATTATAACTTAGATCGATTGGCTTTGCACTAAAAAAGAGTGTATTTGGCTTTCTTTCCGCATTCTTTATCTTGAAGACATCATACATAAAATCTCCAACAATGTAGTCTTCTTTATAAGAAGTATTATTTACCAAAGCTTTTGAAGGAAGATAACTAACAAACAATAATCTTCCGCCAGCCGCTAAATATTTTTTAATATCCTCCTTGCTTTCATAAGCAAGCAAATTTAATTCATCATTGCCATGCCATACAACTGTAGAGAAAGCACCAAGATCTGCGAAAGTAACATTTCCCTCTTTTGCTATATCATAATCCTTTTTGTTAAAGTTAGAAAGCAATTGATTAAAAAAAGCATCAACTTGTTCATCTGATGGATTGGTTAATATTCCAGTACCATCCTTTGTTTCATCAACAACTAAAATTCCTTGATCTAATGAAACTGCACGTGATTTAATCTTTTCTGTTTTTGGACTTTCATTTAATTGGCTATCAATTGCTGCAATTGAATAATAATAATACTGACACTTTTGAACAGTATTATCTAAATAAAAAGTATCCCGAACAACCTCGTTATTAACTCTCAAAGGCAGATCATCAAGATTATTTGAACGATAAACATTATAGCCAATTATATCATTCTCCTGGTTAGGATTCCATTTTAATTCTATCTTTCCCATAGTCGGCATTACTAAAAAAGCCGTCGGGGTTAAAGGAATACTTCTGGGCGTCTGGGTTTTTTCTATGAATAGACTTTCATTCCCGTCTTTATCTAAAGAGGCAATACCAATGAAATAAGCGGTATCAGATGAGAGGTTAGTTATGATGAGAAAATTATTTGTGGTTATAAATGATGTATCATAAACCCCATGCTGTATGCCCAGATAAATTTTATAGCTAAGAAGACTATCTTCATTTTTATCCCACGTGCAAATTAATGAATGACCATTTCCCCAATCAATAACCTTTATGTTTCCAGCATTTGGTGGTGCTTCTGCTGCGGAAATTACTGTAGCGCAAATTCCTTTAATAGCTTCTGTACAATATTCAACATTTAGATTCGCCAAAACATCATTTTGAGAATGAATATTTGGCGTTATATCAGTTTCCATAAATCCTATTGACGGAAATCCAAACATATTAAATGCATAACTGTCGGAAGGATCGCCTAACGAACCAGTCACCGGAGTAATTTTTGAAAAAGGTCTGAAAGTTGTTTTAGTAAATTCTCTAAAATTAGCAAATCCATCATAGTAATTAATTTGTACTTTAGATTCTGTTAGAGGTTTTAAAGTATGACCTATCATATCAAGGTTAATAAGAAATCTTATTTTTTCCTGTCTTTCATAAGCTCTTTTAGCATAATATCCACTTCCATATCTCCCAATTTCCTCTGCTGCAAATGCTATAAATTTAATAGAAGCAGAAAATTCATAACCTTTTAACTTTATCACACGGGCTATTTCAAGCAGTGAAGCAACACCGGTTGCATTATCATCTGCTCCTGGCGCTGAAATCAATGGACTTGTATATGAAAACGAATCATAATGTGCACCTAAAATAACTGTTTCATTATTCCCGGCTTCGCCGGATAATGTTGCAATTACATTCCTTTGTAATATGGAATCTTTTTGATTATAATCGGCGACTAAAAAAGATTCATAATCAACCTGTTTATACCCAAATCTTTTGAAAGTTTCTGAAACCCATAATGAAATTGAATCCCTATTAGTGCAATAGGCATATCTTGTTTTAAAATCCTGCAATGACTGAATATAGCTTCTGATTGAATCACGGTTAATCTCTGAAACTATACTTGTAATAAGAGAATCTGTAGACGGTGAATTGGAAGATTTACTAAATATCGGATTTGTTTGTGAAGCAATAAATCCTGCTAAAAGCAAATGAAGATAAAATATGCTGATGATAATAGATTTCATATAATCCCCTCTGTTTATTTTCAAAAGCAATTTATAACAATCGTTTTATAAAAACAAGTAAATCAGTTTTATCTTTAAGTCTATTTATCAAATATTAAAATGTCTTAAGTATCATTATTTAATTAAGATCATTTTCTTAACAGAGCGAAAACTGCCTGCTCGTAGTTCATAAAAGTATATTCCGCTAGAAAATCCCGCTGAGCGTGAGCTTGCGTTAAATTCTATTTGATAAAAACCTGCTGGCTTTTCTTCATTTACTAATGTTGCTACTTCTCTTCCCAGAACATTATAAACTTTTAGTTCTACAAATCCTGGGGCAGGAATTTGATATTCTATTTTGGTTGTTGGGTTGAATGGATTGGGATAATTTTGGGAAATTGAATAATGTATGTTTTCATCCTTATTTTGCTGAATATTAGTTGCCACTCCACCATTATTATTTGTTCTGAATATTTTCCCGTTATCACATAATAACCAACCGTTATTGCTGTCAGTAAATTTAATATTTCTTCCCCCCAAACTTCCGTTTACAAGTTTACTCTCAGTCCAGGTAGTTCCAGTATCGCTGCTGAAAAATAATTTATCAAAATCAGTAAACCATAACCTGGAAGGATAGCCTGACAGAAATTCCAAATCGTGGTGGCTGCTTTTTGATTGAATTGATAATTCTTTCCAGTTAATACCCCCATCAGTTGTTCTGAATAATCTGTCAGTTGAAGGCCAATTATCAGTAATAATTATTCCGATATTATTATCATAAAATTTGAGCATATAAATATTTTTGGTGGGATATTTTATTGATGCCCAATTTCTACCACCATTTATTGTTTTAAATAATTTAGATGTCCACGTATCAAAAAAATACCCGGTATTAAAATCTGGAAAATCTATTGGATAAAATTGATCCCGAGAATATGCACCGATAAGAAAGGAATCATTTACTGCGACCCAATTTTTACCACCATTATTGGTTTTAAGTATTAAAGCCGGAGTTTTACTATTTGGTGCATCTCCAACAGCAACACCATTATCCATATCAAACATTTTTATATAATCAAAAAAACTGGTTTTACTTGAGTCAAGATATTGTAAAGACCAATTTATTCCACTATCTGTTGAATTAAATATTTTTACATCGGTACAAAACCAAATATTATTTTCATTAGTAAGTGTTACTATATTTGCATCCGGGGATTCGGGAGATGAAATTAATTTCCATGTTTCGCCTTTATCAGTAGTAATATAAAATGGTCTTGGCAAATCACCTTTTAAATGAATTATAGCTGTACTACTATCACAAACATCAATTGAATTAACTGAAGACCACATGCTTGGTAATGAAGGATTTTTGACTGAATACCATTGTGCGGTAATATTCAGATATAAGAGAAGTGTTAAAAATAATATTTTCATAAAAGGTTCCTTTTAATTTACCTAACAACAATTGATTTCCTTTACTAAAGATGCTTTTGATGAAATAAAGGTATTGAGATCAATAAACTTCATTTTAGTAGAGAATATGAAAACAATGCCGAAAAATATTCTTAACAGATTGAAGAAGAATGAGGTGGGTTCTTGTTTATTATACTTTAGTTCCATTTTATCCCGCCGATGTAAGGTTACTAAAACAATAATCACAATAGAATTAAAAACTAAGTGCAACGTAATAGTAAAGGATCTTAATGTCAAATATTATTTATTTTAAAAAAACTTCAGCTTTTTCTTTGGCTTCGTGTTATTTCTGTCCTTCTTAGTTCCATTTGTCTACTCAGTTGTTTTTTGAAATTTACTTCTTTCTGAGGCGACATTTGTCGTTATTTCAGGATTATCATCTTCTTTGTTTCAGAAAAATTTCCGGCAACCAATTTATAATAATATATTCCACTGGATAAACTGTTTGCATTGAATTCAAACTGGTAAATACCGGATGGCTTTTTTTCATTAACCAAATCGGCAACTTCATTTCCCAAAACATCATAAATTTTTAAAGTAACATAACTGGCTGTTGAAATCTGGTAACTGATAGTTGTTGATGGATTAAAAGGGTTCGGATAATTCTGGTTCAATTCAAATCCATAGTTATTTCTTACAAAAACTTCAATTGATTTAGAGTTTTTAGTAGTACCATCAAAATCCTGCTGTACAATCCGGTAATACGATTTTCCAATTGTTGGATTAGGATCAATAAATGAATATTCGCTTAATTGATTTGTCGTTCCATTTCCTTTTAAAAAAGCAACTTCCAACCAGCTTTTATTGTCGCTTGATTTCTGAATCTGAAAACCTTTATTGTTTAATTCCGTTGCGGTAGTCCAGCTTAAGAGGACAGAATTATTTTCAGCAATGGCAGAAAAGGAAATCATTTCAACAGGAAGAAGCATGTAATGTAGAATTGTAATATCATCGATATACCAACCATCTTGCGTTGAATAAGAATCTGAGTGAAGTTCAAATCGTATTTTAATTTGCTTACCGCTTAATGAAGAAATATCTATTTCCTCCTTAACCCATTCGGGTTCGCTTCCATCGTAAAGATATTGCCCGGCAGGTTGAAAGTTACCTGTTGCCATATTGCTATATTTGCCTGGAAGTGCAAACCAAGTTGAACCATTGTTAGTTGTAAACTTTATTTGTCCATAATCATAATCAGCTTCAATGTTGAACCGGGTCCAGAATGAAAATACGGAATTTGAAATTCCAGTAAGGTCTATTGAATTTTTTAAAGTCATTAATATATTTGCATTGTTTGGGTAATCTCCATTTTTACTATCAGTATATGAGTTAGGAGGGCTGTAAAAAAAAGAAGTTGTGTTAGACCAGCCGGATGTTCCGTTCATTGTCCACAAATCAGAAATATTGTTTGTTGTATCCTTAAAAACATTTTGCGGCACACCAAGGAAAAAACCAATTGTATCACTTTCTGTTTGTACACCATCTGTAAAGATGTTAAAAACTAATTTTATTTTACCTTGCGAAATAGCATCAGGTAAAATTGCAAATGTAAATGGAGAAACAGTGCTTACTTCAGTTCTTTCAGAAATGGAATTGAAATTAACTGAAGAATTATTAACAACAACTTCAGGATTTAACGAAACAAGCTGAGCGGTTATATTACTTGCAGAAGAAAGACCCTTGTTCTTTAAAACCGCAGAAAGGTTAACATTATCCCCCGGATTAAAAAACTGTTTATCAAATGAATACGAATGCAAACCAACAAAACCACCAGCAGCCCAGGTTAAATAAAGATTTGGGAAAAGATTTTCCTGAGCTATAGTGAATATATCACTTCCAGTTGCCCAAAAGCCTGTGTTACCAACTTCGGGAGTCATAGAAATTATTTTGTTCTTTGTTGATTGTTCACCATACATCCAGTCGTCGGAATCTCCGTTTGTAGGATAATTAACAGTGGTATAACCGGTACCACACAAATAGTTATTGAACTGCGTCATATCAGAAGAAAATTCACGGAAAATTTCCGAGTCTGGAGTTTCGCTAAAAATATAACCCCATGGGTAAATTAAATAATTACCATACGTATGATAATTTAAAGCTGTTTTGAAATTATGCGTATTGCAAAGATTGCTGACAGCCTGTATTTCCGGTTCTGAAAAAGGTGCAGTTCCCCGGTAGGTTTCATCATATAGCGAAGGGCTCGATCCAACATTGTCATATCCCCACATGTAACCATAATTTCTATTTAAGTCTACTCCATCCGGACTTCTCCGGTTCTTTCGCCACATTCCCCCGCTCCCATTAAATTCATAACCATCCACATTTACTACCGGTACAAAATAAATTTGTCTATTGTTTACTAGGTAAGTTACTTCGGGATTGGTTCCATAATTTTCCAATAAGTAAAACATAAAATACATTACAGACATCATTCCTTCCGGCTCCCTTGCATGAGTTAAACCAGTAAATAAAACTTCTGGTTCGTTTTCATTCTGATCCGGATTATCTGAAATCTTAAATGCATATATCGGACGATTTTCTACCGAAGTACCAAGCTGAAATTTTTGAGTTGTTATTGCCGGATACTTAAAATGCATGGTATCAAGTTCATTATTCACTTCCTGCAAAGTATAATGACCGCCCTTTGAACCATAACCGAATCCTGAAACTCCAAACATTTGGATGCTTTTTTGCAGTATTGATTTTTCTTCAGAATTGCTTAGCTTAGGCAATTTTGAATAGTACTTATTCCAATCATCAATCAGAACATCATACTTATAACTTGAGTTGCTTAATTTTTTAAATTCCTTGTCACTTAAAAAAATTGAAATTGAATTGTCTTTTCTTTCAAATTTAGCTTCATCAACTGCAAAGCCCATACTGGCAAGGTTAATAATATCCTGTTTATCAGCCAGATAAATTTTTATTTTTTTATAATTTTGTGCATTTACTGAAGCAATAAATAAAACAACTACAAAAAATGACAAGAAAGTTTTCATTTTTGGATCCATTTGTTAAGAGACATAATTTATGATTTCAAGATAATCATAAATTATATTTTTAGCTTCAGATAAATTTCCCCATAATTGTTGTAATAATTCTCTTTGCTTTTGTTAAGTCTGTGGTTTAATTTTTCACGGGAAGTAAAAAAAATAATTCTCAAATCAATATTCGGGATATTAATATGAAAAATACAATTTTAGTCCTTTGTCTGGTTACATCTTTAAGCATTGTTGCTAACCTTAACGCACAATCCCAGCATAAGGATAAAGCTGTTTTCCAGGATTCTAAAAACGAATTTTACGAAAATATGCAGAAAGAAATTAAGCAATACAACGCAAAAGAAACTCAAAAGAAAAATCCTTTTAGAGTTGATTTTACCGGACTTGATTTTCCTACCGATAGAAATTTATATAAAGAATATTGGCACAACGAACCACTTAACCAGGGAATGACTGGTACTTGCTGGTGCTTCTCTACCACTTCATTTTTTGAATCGGAAATTTTCCGTTTAACGAATCGCAAAATTAAACTTTCAGAAATGTACACGGTTTATTGGGAATATGTTGAAAAGGCAAAAAGATTTATTGCTGAACGCGGAAACTCCAATTTTGCTGAGGGTTCCGAAGGTAATGCTGTTAAAAGAATTTGGGAGAAATATGGAGTTGTTCCAGAAGAAGTTTATAATGGAAAACAACCCGGACAAAAACATCACGATCACTCTAAGATGTATGCGGAGATGAATAATTATCTTCAATCAACCAAGAAAAATAATTGTTGGAATGAAGATGAAGCAATTGCTACAATCAAATCAATTATGAATCATTATTTGGGCGAACCACCGCTTACTATTTCTGTAAGCGGCACAAAGATGACACCGCTGGAATATTTTAAAAATGTAGTTAAGTTAAAAATGGATGATTATGTTGACTTGATGTCATTGATGGAGATTCCATATTACAAACAAGGAATGTACAATGTTGAAGATAACTGGTGGAAAGATAGTTCGTATTACAACGTTCCTCTTGATGAATGGATGATTTATTTGAAGAGTGCAATTAAAAATGGTTTTACTATGGCAATTGGTGGAGATGTTTCTGAACCAGGATACGATTCGCACGTTGAAGTTGGAATCATTCCTTCTTTCGATATTCCATCAGATTATATTGATGAGAATGCCAGACAATTTAGATTCAGTAATGGAACAACCGGTGATGACCATGGAATTCACATTGTGGGCTATACAGAAAAAAATGGCAAACTTTGGCTTATAATAAAAGACTCAGGCGCTGGTGCTCAAAATGGAAAGAATGTTGGTTACAATTTTTATCACGAAGATTATGTGAAATTAAAAATGATTGATTTTATGGTACACAAAGATGCTGTTCAGGAATTATTAAAAAAATTCAAATAATTTTTTTTACATGAATCGCACAATAAATGTTTTTATTGTGCGATTCATTTATCAACGCCCACTCACCTATAATGACAGAACATAACAAATCCATTTTCCTTTTGCTTTTTACTGCAATACTTTGGAGTTCAGGCGGAGTTTTAATCAAACTTGTGGACTGGAATCCAATTGCAATAGCCGGTGGAAGAAGTGCAATAGCATTTATATTTATTTTTCTTATCAGAAGAAAAATAAAAATTGAACTGACATTTATAAAAATTGCTGGTGGATTAGCATATGCCGGTACTGTCATTCTGTTCGTGTTATCTAACAAATTAACTACAGCAGCAAATGCAATTCTACTTCAATTTACAGCACCAATTTATGTGGCAATTTTTGGTAACTGGTTCTTGAATGAAAAAATGTCTCGCCGTGATGTTGTTACAATTATATTAGTATTGTGTGGAATGACTTTATTTTTTTTAGATAAATTATCAACTGGAAATATGATTGGAAATATAACTGCCATTTTAAGTGGAGTTACTTTCGCCTGGCTTGTTCTATTATTGCGTAAACAAAAAAAAGAATCACCGATTGAATCAATTGTTTTGGGCAATGCATTTACTGCAGTAATCGGGTTACCATTTATGTTCAGCTCAACTCCTTCAATGGAAGGTTGGATTGGATTGTTACTATTAGGCGTATTTCAACTGGGATTATCTTATATATTATACACCAAGGCAATTAAGCACGTAACCGCAATTGAAGCAATTCTAATTCCGGTATTAGAACCAATCTTAAATCCAATTTGGGCATTGATTTTCCTTAGTGAGAAACCAGGGATTTGGTCCGTAGTCGGGGGTGGAATAGTTATTCTATCAATTACTTTTAGAAGTGTTGGTATTATTTTGAAAAGGAAAATTATAACTTCTTAATATTTCCATTAGAAATTATTCCTTTATCAAATCCGGGTCTAATCCATGTTTTTTAAATAATTCGGAATATTTATTTGACACATCATTCTTCAGGTTAGTCATATAATTTACAAAATCACCTAAGGTAACATCACCACCATACTGAAAATAATATTCTGTCAACTGTTCAATATATTTTTTGCTTAGTACAGAAATATTATTAAATGAAATGGAGTTGTAAGTACCAAGATTGTCCAGCTTTTTTTCTTCTTCGGGTCTAATAACGTCTTCTTCCTCAAGAGTTGAATAATCATCAACATCATTTTCTAATTCTTTTCGGGCAGCCCAGTTTTGTGCGATATGAAAAAGCGTTGTAAGTATTTCTTTAATTCTTTCGTCTCTTTCTGATTTAAAATTCTCATCAACATTCAGGTTATTAGCTTCAATTTCCAAATCATTTAACAATGTAGGCAGATCGACAGTATTATTTTTATTATTTACCATATCCTTAAATTTTTCATGGATGGTTTCATCAAAAGCTATATCGCAATCGCTGTTTATATTGTTTTCTTTCAATAAATTCATAATATCTTCTTTCTTATCAGGACATCGCCTGGAAAGGAACTCATCTGTAAGATTGAAGTTTCTATAACAATCCTCAGGTTGGTCTACTAAGCTAATAAGATATGATTTTAATTTTATGAGAGTAAGAAAAAGGTCAAAACTTTCAGAATTCATCATTATCTCCGATGTAAATAAGAAACCCGCTGGAAAATTAAGAATTTCCCTGTAAAATACTAAAACAATTATCGGTGAAAATAATAAATAATTAAATGCTAGTGTGTTTTGAAAAGATTTAAAAAGCGGTGCAAATTGCACCGCTCTAATTACTGTTAACCTAAATATGCCTGAAGTTGTGTACTTCTTGAGGTGTGTCTTAACCTACGGATTGCTTTTTCTTTGATTTGTCTTACTCTTTCTCTTGTAAGATTTAACTTCTCACCAAGTTCTTCAAGTGTTAAAGAGTATTCAGTATCCAGACCAAAATAGTATCTAATAACCGTAGCTTCTCTTTCTGTTAAGGTCGAAAGTGCGTCATTAATTTCATTTTTCAAAGATTCTTTCATCAATGAATGATCTGGCGTCTGCTGTTTATCATCATGAATAACATCAAGCAGATTGTTACTGTTATCATCACTTTGAGCGAAAGGCGCATCCATTGATATATGTCGTCCAGAGATTTCTAATGCATAAGCAACTTCTTCTTCATCCATTTCAAGCTCTTTGGCAAGTTCTGCAACAGTAGGTTGTCTTTCATACAATTGCTCCAGTTCATTATAAGCTTTAGCAATTTTATTCAAAGCTCCAACCCGATTTAACGGTAAACGAACCATCCTGGCATGATCACCAAGCGCCTGAAGAATAGATTGTCTGATCCACCAAACTGCATACGAAATAAACTTAAATCCTTTTGTTTCATCAAACTTCTTAGCAGCCTTAATCAAACCAACATTTCCTTCGTTTATTAAGTCGCCGAGAGACAAACCTTGATTTTGATATTGTTTTGCAACACTTACAACAAACCTCAAATTTGCCTTAGTTAATTTTTCTAAAGCATCTTGATCCCCCCGCCTTATTTTTATAGCTAAATCAACTTCTTCATCCGGAGTAAGCAACTCGACTTTACCGATTTCCTGAAAGTACTTATCCAAGGATTGGCTTTCGCGTTGAGTATATTGCTTAGTTATTTTCAATTTTTATTAACTCCTTTATAGTTGTCAGATTTCCAATTCTATATTTTTTCAACAAATTTCTAATTTTGTAATCTATCGATATTGTTTATTACTGTGTTTATGAGGATTTTTCATAAAATAATCTTTAGAATCATTGATTTTTAATTTTTTTTCGTATATTTCTTATGAACAAATCTAAAAACTTTCATTTCTTCAATTTAATCTTAGTCCGATAAAAATCAAAGTTATTTCATGCAAACGCTAAATATATAAATTTAATTCCAATCTTTAAACACAAAAATTTAGCACCATTTATATTTTTACTTAATTTCCCATTTCTTATACTTAAAATTCAATTTTGTAGTTCCTAATAATTTTAAGAAATATTTTAAATGAAAATGTATTATCGCCAGAAAAAAGAATTTTTCAATCTTTTGAAGTTAATTTGGAGTGTAAAAATTAATCTACACTGAAAATGATGTTTTTGTGGAATAATTTAAAGATTACTGCCGGCAAATCCTAAAAAATGACATACCGGCAGCAATTGGGAGATTATGTTCAGTTTTTATGCTTTTTCTTGTTAATTTTTTTAATAATTATATGGTCCGTTTTTTCATCACAATCATTCTTTTCTATTTTTATCCTTATTTTTTGTGGGCTATCTACACCGGCTTCTTTTTCGGTATCCTTTAAGAATTTTTCAGCTTCTTCACCTTTATATACATCAACTTTTTCTTTCCCATCTTCGGTAGTGGTTACTGTAACCTCTTTAACTCCATTTACAACATCTACTTTAATTTTCTTTTCAATGTTTTTCCCTTCCATATCATCACTTTTTGATTTCCAATAAAATTTATCCACGAGGGAATCTTCATCATCAAACATTATTATTTCATCATCTCCTTGCCAACAAGATATTTGATCATTTGTATCGGAAGAATCTCCATCATCGGAAATTACAATTACTTTTTTTGATTTAACTTTTTCTTTTGATGCAAGTAAATCAAATATTTTTTTCGCTTCTTTACCTTCAAAAGAAACTTCCCCCTTGTCCGAAGTGATAGTAATTTTATTTACATCTCCATCCAGTTTTTTTAGTTTTTCCATTATTTCTTTTTTAGACTGGCTATAAACATTTACATTCATCAATCCAACAATTAAAAATAAAATAATGCTAACCCCAATTTTGTTCGGATTTTTTTTCGAGCTCATAATAATTCTCCTTTTTTTCTGAACAAAATTTACTTATTACCGAAGTAATACCAGCGTTAAAAAATGTTAAATAATGTTAATTGATTTTTCTTAAAGAAATTTATTTTGTGAATTGAATTGAAGGGAGAAATTATTTTGAAATTAAAAAACCCTTCAGAAAAAATTCTTTCGAATAATTAAGAAGGGTTTAAAAAATTGATTGTTTTATTAGAGCTAAAACTTAAAAACGTCTTCCGCCACCGCTGTTACCGAATCCACCACCAAATCCGCCGCCGCCAGTTCTTTTTCTTTGATCATTTCCACCTCGTCCGCCGCCGCCAGTTCTATTATCTGTTCTTTTAGGGCGTGCTTCATTAACAGTAATTTTTTGTCCCTTTAGATCCTGTGTGTTTAATTCGTTAATTGCAGTAACCGCTTCAGTACGACTTGCCATTTCAACAAACCCGAATCCTTTTGAGCTACCAGAAAAAAGATCTCGAATTACCTTGGTACTTTTAACATGACCGAACTGTGAAAATAATTTTTCTAAATCCTGTTCGGTTACATCTTTGGCTAAATTGCCAACAAAAATATTCATCATTCTCTCCTTTGAGATATTTGTAAAAAAAAGTTTTAAAATTCGTTGAAATTGCTAAGTGAGATTTGCTCTTAAATTAAACTTCAATAATGGATTTAAATGTACTGCATATTGGAGTTTTCAATATTCAACATTCTTAAGCACTAAACAACGGGTTAATCGACTTATACCAGAATAGCTTTGGTAGCGGTAGAAAGTTAATTACCAAATTTAATTTAGCCCTAATAAATCAATTAAGCAAGAAAATTAATACTTCTGATGAATGACAAAATATGGAAAACATCCTAATGAAATTTAGCCAAATGATTTTTTAATCTCCTCAATTCTTCTGGCAAAATCCTCCATTTTATCTATTGGTACTCCCTTGGCAATATCACGTAAATCAACGGGCATAGCAGGAAGTAATTTTTGAAGCGGGTGATTTTCACTCACTTTAATTTTATCGTCATTTGTCCATTCCATCAGATCATTTGGTGTACATTCAAATATGGCACATAATTTTTCAATTTGATTTGGTGAAAAAGAGGATACTTTGTGATTTATAATCCGATAGGCTTTGTCTTTTGGAAAACCAGCTTCCATAAGGAAAATTGCTGGTTTGCTAATCCCTTTCATTTTAAACAAACGTTCGAAGTTGTATTTTAACATCGCAACCTCCTTAAATTATACCGGTACCGAGTACTGGTTTTAAATTCTGATTTTAATAAAATCTAAAATTTCATTTACAGAATGATTTATCCAATACCCGGACACCTGTTGTGGTTAACAAGAAATATGATTCCGATGGTGAAAATATAAAATGATATGAAGAAATGCAAGAAATTTTTGATGAAACGCGATAATTTAATTTGTTAATGCAACAATATTATTTTGAAATTGGAAGTAATGATCAGCAAATCAGAGTTTTAAATATATAATATGAGATAAAAACGCGATTAGTATATATACTTCTTTGAAAACAACAAATTATCAGCAGTATTAAGGAAATACTTGGCAAATATTTGAACAAATTTTGCAGTAATATGAAATAATGTTGCAAAAACGAAGAATATATTTGTAAATATAACGAGTCGAATATAATTATAGTGCAAATATGTTATATTTTTAATGTTTGTAAATACTAAAGTTGCATTATTTAAGAAGTAAATTCAGATATATATGAAATTGATTTTTACTTGTCTCAATCACGCTATGTATTGCTCACCGGAAAAATCACAAATAAAATTTCTTAATAGCCGATTTATAATTGTAATGTAGTTGATGAAAATAACAGAATGGGAACTTGTCAATTTTCAAATGGAATCACCACTGGATAAATACATTCAAAAATTCCAATAAAGCAGTTCCAATTTTGCAGATGATAAATGGAAAATTTTTTAATATTGAGATGGGGTTGAATTTTGAATCTACGAATTTAAAAAGTTAGTTAATACGAGCAATAAAATATTATTAAAAAACTATTGAGTAGAATTCAATAAATAATATTATCGACACATTGAAAAATTTGCCGTTCGGTTTGAGTCAGTAATTATTAGTCTAATTCAGTTCCTCATATGTCATTTGAATTCCCTCAACAGTTAATGCTTCAGGTACTTCAATAAATGTTTTATTGTTTTCCATTGAAAACGTTTTTCCAGGAGGTGAGAATGTAAGCTTTATATTTTTAATTAACTTGTTGGTAGTTGAGAATACATAGATCTGTGTTTTATTATCTTTTGTCAGAAGTTTAACTAGTATAGTTGATTCACTATTTGTAAATGATTGTGATCCGGTCTTTGCTATAAGGTTAACTGAATCAGCCGCCAAGTGATACTGATCCTCGCCTTGAGCTAATTCTATTTGTTTGGGATAAAGTGTAATAGTTTTAGGCTTACTCTCTGATATTTCAGCAAAGAATTTATTACTCAACCCATCCTTTATTTCAGTATCAATTGAATTATGAAAAGATTTATAATATTCAATCTCTTTGGTGTATAAAGAATAATTTTCATCTATGTACTTCAACTTATTGACAGGAAGAGTTTCCCGATAATAAACGTAATCAAATATATCTTTTTCACTTATTTGCATTTAGCACTCCTTACTATATAATACATCCCAATTATGTGTCATTCCGAAATTATTCAACGATCTTGAGCAAGCAGATCTTTTGCTGTCTGCTTCATTATCTTAACCAGGTATTCCAAAATGTTATCATATTTGTTTTTATAATTTTCCCTGGATAATTCAGCATTGTATTTCTTAACATATTCATATAATCCGATATTTATCCCACCATCTTTAATGTCAAAAGCAATATCTTTCAATGCGCTGGTTAATAATTCAGCTTCTTCACCGTTTATTTTATTCGTACTAACGTATGACTTAACCAATTTGATAATTGAGGCATTCAGACTATTGGACATTAATTCTTCTGTGTAGACGGTTTCAGTTATTGAATCATCTGCCACTGCGTTATGTTTCGGTTCATTAAGTTTTGTAATCCTTAATGCAAGTGCATTTAATGGAACAGCCGGGAAATAATCTGTTTCTGATTTCAAATAAACAAACAAGCTTTTAGGACAATCGGCATCAGTAAAAATATAAGATGGCAATTGTTCTAGTTGATCTCTATCTGATAATTTTTGTCCGGGAGTTATTTGTTCCATTTCCGAAATATAGCATTGCCCGAAGTGCCGAACTTTATAAAACCCAAACTGAATAATTTTATCATTTATTTCTTTAAGCGCTATCGCATAAAGAGGATCAACCTTTCCTAATGCTTTGCTTAAATGATGTTCTGCTCTTATAAATATCAGTTGATGGAGGAAAAATAATGCATCAGAGTTTGACCGAATCGGCGGTTCCCATTTATTGTAAGCCGAAAGCAGCCGATCATACTTCCTGCCATTGCGTTCCAGAAAAAGAGCGGTGATTATTTCCATTATTGCGTCGTTAAAATCACAATCTAATCTGTTGTTTAGGAAATTATACTTATGATGATTCTTATTAAGATACTCTCTGGCAATATTGTAAGAGGCTTGAAAAAGCAAATTGATATCCGGATTAGTTTCATCACCGGAGATAAGTTTTTCAAATGTTAGGTAGATTTTGTCAATAATCCGTTTTTGCATAGTGCAATATACAATTTGATAAATAACTTTTAAATATTTGCACAAAGTAAAAATCATTATTTTTAATGAGTAGCATTTTGTATTACGCAAAAATCAAAGATGTAATAACTCTTTAGAAATGTCATAGATACGACTCGATAGAAATGTCAGTAAGAATTAACTTAGAGTCCAACAAAAGAAGGACTGAAGAAAATGAAAACATTTTGATAAGGTAATGAAATGAAATTTACATACGATCCGCGATATAATATTGCTTATATCTGTTTCAAAGAAAAAACAGAAGGCGTTGAAACTTTAAAACTAAGCGATGAACTCTGTGTAGATATGTCACCTGATGGAACATTATATGGCGTAGAATTACTTAATGCAAACGAACAACTAAAAAGCGGTTCATTGAAAGAATTAGAAATTATAAATGAAGCAAGTAGTGAAAGGATTACATTTCCTTTGGCAAGTTAGATAATTCTATTCCAAAAGAGAAATAACTGAAAACATCATAACCTAATTTAATCTTGATTTCCAGTAATTTGGTTTTCGATGTAAATGCATAAAAGCAATAATTTGTATGGAATTATTTTTTAAACGATAAATAATTGCAAAGGGATATTTTGTTAACAAAAAACGGCGGTAGTTCTTGGAATATTTTCGCCAAGTCTTCGGAGCATTTTGTATTATTTCAATTCCTCTTTCTATTTCATCAAGAAATAATTTTCCCAGTCCCTCAACTTTTGAATCGTAGAAATGAATAGCTTCTTTAAGCTCTTCGAATGCGGCAGGGTGAATTAGTACTGGCACCAATTTATTTTCTTCTTAGTTGTTTCTTTACCTTATCCCATGCAAGAAGTTTAACATCTTCATTATCTATTTCACCTATTCTTTTTTCTATTTCATATTGCCATTCTTTTTCGGCTTCAATGTCGTAATTAGATTCAAGACTGACTACTAATTTTTGAGCAATAAATGCGCGTTCTTTTTCGCTTAATAAAAGAATATTATTTAATAATTCATTAAAGCTTTGCATATTTAATCCCTTTATTTACAGCAAAAAAATAATCAAAGATAATTAGTTAGTCAATACGCATACAAAATACAGTGAATTATTTTGTGGAAAAACTCAAAGAGTCTTTTCAAATCGATCTTACACATCCCATACATAAAAAAAACGAAAAAAAATTGAGATGATTTTTGGAAGCTAACAACTGGGCTACGAATGAAAAGATTAATCAGCAAATAAGAAATGTTGCCTGTAAGTCTTCGGGTTTTAAGTTCGGCAGTTCTTTAAGTGCCTGTTCAGAACTCAATCCCCCAACGAAGAGATTAATAATTCCAGTCACTCTAATCCTCATTTCCCGAATACAAGATCTGCTTAAGCATTGTTCCGGATTAATGGTAATTCTTTTTAATAATTCATTCGTTTTAATTATTCCTAAAAACAAATTCACTTTTTAGTTCGTCTTTGTTTTATACCAGATACAATTTTATCAATGGGTAAATTTTTATATAATTCCTTCCGATCTTCAGTATAGTTGCCATATCCTACACTAAACTGGTTAATAAATCTAAGCGTATTAGTCAAACCGATATTTTTGCTTAAAAGTCTTATAGCTTTTTCATTTATTTCATTTATGGATTTTAACTCTTGGTTCATTTTTCAATTTCTCCTATCAATTCCAACGGCATTATAACTTTTACCTGACTTTAACTATCCATGTCAATATTGTAAGCAAATGTTACTAACTCGTTTATAACAATCCGATAAATTATTTGATAATAAAATAGAATTATCTTTTACAATTTTATTAATCATTCGAATGGGTTTATCAGTTCCAAACCGGAAATGCTTTGAAAATCTTTAATATTTCTTGTAACCAATTTGCTGTTTGTATAAATAGCTGAAGCAGCTATTATTGCATCGGGTAGCTTGACTTGTTTTTTCTTTCTAATAAGTATAGTCAGATTTTCAATAGATGAATTATAACCAACTTTGATAAATTCTTTTAACAAATCTTCTATATTTTTAATTTCACCATCCGTTAAGTTTGGCAAACTCAATAATTCAAGTTTTGAAATAAAAGAACAATAGATTATTGGATTTTCATTTCTGATTAATTCAAAAAACTTAGTTACAGCAGGTTCATCTTTAAGATAATAGATAAAAATATTTGAATCGAAGAAATAATTACTCAATACCGTTTCTCCCATTCATTGCGAGATTTTACTTGGTAGTCTATAGGGTCAATATCCGTTTTCTTCAATATTCCTTTTGCTTTTTCTATGTTTCCCCAATTAGTTGTGTGCTTTATTTCTTCAATAGAATTAGCCTGAAGCTCAACACTAACAATCTCATCATTTATTTCTTTTATCATTTTCTTTGGAACTATTATAGTCATAATTACACCCTTTTATTTACTGGAAAACTTACAAAAATTACCTGCAAAAGAAAACATATAAATGAGGGATTCTCTTTGCTGTTGAGATGGTTAAAAAATGTTTTCCTGAGATTTTCGGAAGTGTTGAAGAGAGAAAATAATATTAATAAAATTGAACTATCCTTCTTCATAAGCCCCTTTCCTTTCAAGTAAAGGATTTGGGATTTTAACAATTGGAATTAATACAAGATTATTATATTTTAGAACAGAATATTTATGGTTAGGTTGAATTATGCAAAAGTCTGATACGAGCTATGAACATATACAAATCGATGAAAAAGGCACCGCCTTTATTAAAAATACAAATACAAAAGTGGTTGAATTAATTTCAGAACAAAATGCTTATGGCTGGAGCCCTGAAGAGATTTATTTCCAACATCCTTACCTTTCGCTTGCACAAATATATTCAGCTTTTGCATATTACTGGGATCATAGCGAGGAAATAAATTTTGATTTATCTGTAAGACAAAAAGAAATAGCTTCCTTTAGAACCAACTCCTCATCTAAATTATTACAAAATAAACTCAAGACCCAAAAGGCGGGATGATGGCTATCCATTTTTATATGGATGTTCATATTCCAAGGGCAATTACAAATGGTTTAAGATTAAGAAAAATTGATGTGCTCACTGCTCATGAAGATGGGACGATACTTTTAACTGATGAAAAACTTTTGGAAAGAGCCGCACACCTTAATAGAACATTATTTACATTCGATGATGACTTATTAAAAATAGCATCTGCTAACATCGATTCAGGCAAAGAGTTTTCAGGATTAGTTTTTGCTCATCTCTTGGGAATTACAATTGGAGTGTGTATTCAGGATTTGGAGATAATTTCAAATGTTCTGGAAATTGAAGAAATGAGAAACCAAATAATATTTCTCCCAATTTAATCTTGTTGGAATTGAGAATATTTAATTGAGCCCGATATGAAAACGTTTACAGCAATAATATTTAAAGAAGATAATATGTTTATAGCTAAGTGCCCTGAAGTTGGAACGATTAGCCAGGGTTATACGCTGGATGAAGCCCTGGAAAATCTTAAAGAAGCAACGGAACTCTATCTTGAAGAATTTCCTCAACAACAATTTATTAAACCGTTCTTAACAACGTTTGAGGTTGCTTTAAGTGCTTAAGATTATTTCCGGTGATGAGTACAAAGCGAGCGGTGAAAGGAATTAAGAAAGATGAATTAAGAAATGATACTGAGAGCTGCCAACTGAAGATTGAGAACTGAAGACCATCTTCCATCCTTATAACCTTTCTCTCTTCACAAATTTACCTGCCGTGCCTGGCTTCTTCCTATTCCAGTAAAGTATTCGTCTTACTTGTTTGATAATTATTTTTTATTTTACATTTAGAAAAAATGGAGATAAGAATTGATACCTTCGTTAGACCAAACATTAGAAATTATTATGCGTTTGCCCTTTGAGCAACAGAATTATTTGATAGACATTCTAAAGAAAAGAAGCATTGAAAATAGAAGAACGGAAATAGCCAGAAATGCTAAGCAGGCAAAAGAAGCTTACCGCAGAGGATTAAAAGCAAAGTCCTCAAAAGAAGTAATTGCCTCTCTAAGAGCTTCGTTGCAAGAGTAAAAAAATGAAAATAGTTTTAACACATCACTTTATAAGGGCTTTTAAGAAAGTTGTAAATAGGCAGCCGGATTTACAACTAAAAATAGAAAAGGTAATTAAACAAATGGAAAAGGATTTATTTCATCCTGCTTTGTTCACTCATAAATAATCCAGTGAACTTGAAGGCTTATGGGCTTGCTCCTGCGGTTACAATTGTATTTAGTATTGAAAAAAGGACCAAAGCAAAAAGTGAAATAATTCTTCTTATTGATATTGGTACTCACGAAGAGATTTATTGATCTTTGAAAGAAATACTAATTGCAAATCTTTTTCCCATCATACATCAACCATTTTCCACCTGCCTTTGCCGGTAGGCAGGTCATACATTTATTTCATCTCTTCTCTCTTTACAAATTTACCTGCTGTGGCAGGTTTCTTTTCGTTCCAGTAAAGGATTTGGGATGATAAAAATAAACAGATTAAAGAAATGACATATCTCCAAGATATGTCATTTCTAACCGTAAAAATATTTTCTTTGGATTTTCGGAAGTGCCCAAGGCTGCTGTGTATTAAAAAGATAAATAAACATTTGTCATCCTCTTGGGGAGGGCAATTTTGTGCTGAGGTTTTTTTGTGAATGTATTATCTCACTAATTATTTCAATATTTCAGTCAGTTAATAAATCGCCTCCTAAAAGGAAATTACCAATGAGTTTATTATATTTGTAACAAAAGAAAGGGCTAGTTACATGCAGGATGGTTATAATGCAATTATTAAAGGCAACAAGTTAAATTGGGTAGACATTCCGCCTAAAAATATTACCAACAAAAAAAGCATTGCAGTTAGAATTATTATTGATAAGGATACAGCCGAAACAGAACGAGGTAAACAAATGGCAGATGCATTGGAACAAATTGCTAAGCTTGGCGGAGTAAAATCGATCAAAAATCCTGTTGCATGGCAAAAATTTTTGAGGAAAGATAGAAAAATTGGAATGTAGAAATTGAGTTACCTTTTAGATAGTAACATTATAATTTATTCTGCTAAACCACAAAATAGTTTTCTCAGAGAGTTTATTGCAAAAAATTCTCCCTACCTTTCACACTTAAGCTATCTTGAAGTTCTTGGATATAATCTTTTAACCAAAGAAGAAAAGATACTTTTCGAAAAATTTTTTAACGAATCTCGTTTATTACCAATTTCTAAAGAAATAATAGATACTGCAATTTCGCTTAAACAAATTAAAAAAATGTCTATTGGGGATTCTATAATTGCAGCAACAGCACTAAAGAATAAATTGATTTTAGTAACTCGTAACTCTAAAGACTTTTCGTGGATAAATCGACTTAGGATTATTAATCCTTTTGAAAAAGTTCTATAATAGAAATCTATTTTACCTCTTTTAATATTAGATAAACTCCCTTAAAAATCAATCAACAGTTTTTTCCCATACCTATAAATAATAGAAATGATAAATCTCTAAGACCTGCTTGCGGTATTGTAAACCGGTAGGCAAAGTTTATCATTTCTAAACATAAAAATATTTTCTTTGGATTTTCGGAAGTGCTTCAAACTGCAGTATATTAAAAGATAAATCAACATATGTCATCCTCTTGGGGAGGAAGGATGATATTGAAATTATAGTAAACATAAATTAAACGAAGTGCTTATGAGAAAGTTTATATCTACTGTTTTGATTAGTTGAATATTTGAACTATTACTCTTATAGTTAAGCACTAAGGGAACTTGCTATTAAAACAAAGCAAAACTAAGAGACTCTTTTATTTCTTGCTAAAATATTTTTGTTTGTCTAATTTAATAATAGAAATTATCAGGTTATTTTAATTATGCAAACGATACAACTTCCATATAGCGAATATCAATCACTGAAAGAACAAATAAAACTGCTAAAAGATGGCGACCTGTTAAAAAAGGTTAACAGATTATTAGATATTTTATATCAGGAAAAATATGGACTTTATTTGGGCGAATATACTGAAGATTTAACCGAGCACGCGGTAAATAATTTAGAAGACATTAATAATAAGTGGGATGCAATATAACCAACGCGAAATAGTTCTTGTCCCTTTCCCTTACTCTGATCTCAGCAGCTCTAAGAAAAGACCAGTCCTTATTGTTTCTAATGATGATTACAATAAAGAGCATGATGAAGTTGTTGTTTGTGTTATTACTTCAAACTTATCCCTGGATGAATATTCAATCCTTCTAGAAAATTCCGACCTTGAATATGGACTTCTTCCAGAAAAATCTGTTGTAAAAGTTCATAAACTTTTTACTATTCACAAAACAAAAATTATAAAAAAATTTAGTGTAGTTTCGGATGATTACCAGCAAAAAATCCACGTTTCATTAACTGAATTATTCAAAATGAAGTAATCCTTATGTAATTATTCTTTGTCCCAACTTTTCTCTCTCCACATTCCCTGTTCTATTATACCAAAGCCATTCCTTAATAATTCCAAAATTATTTTTTAGAAATTTTCGGAAGTGCTCAAAGCCGCTGTGTATTAAAAGATAAATCAACATTTGTCATCCTCTAGGGGGAGGAGGATGACGAAGAAATTATAGTAAATATAAATTTAACGAGGTGCTTATGAGAATGTTTATTCTGCTTCTTTTACTCTCCTCCGCTGTTTGGGCACAGTCTTATTATATGAATGTGAAAATGAAGGATGGGACTACAAAACCATATCCAATTTCATCAATTCAAAAACTTACATTCTACCCGACTGTAGGTGTTCAGGATTTGGATAAATTTAAGAATGCCTTAAAGACTTTTACTCTGCTGCAGAACTACCCTAATCCATTTAACCCAACTACAACTATAAGTTACACAATTCCAAAAGCTGGAAATGTTGAGTTAAAAATATTTGACATTAACGGACAGCTTGTTAGAAGCCTTGTAAAGGAGCAAAAGGAAGTTGGAGTTTATAAAGCCAATTGGGATAGTAAAAATGATGCTGATAGAACCGTAGCAAGCGGAGTTTATATCTGTCAGGTTAAGTATAACAACTCACTTCTTGCTAAAAAGATGTTGCTTTTAAAATGATGTTAATATTAAAACAAAACAACTATAAATTTTAATTAGGAGTAAAACATGAAAAAGATCTTTTCAATTATTCTCGTTCTTTTTGTATGGCAATTAGCTTTTGCACAGGAAGCAAAGATGATAATACACAAAACAACAGGAACAGATGAAATTAAATTGAGTGATATTGTTGATATAACATTTTCAACTGCTCTTGTCCCAACTGATTCCCTTATCGCATTTTGGCCTTTTAACAGCAATGCCAATGACGAAAGCGGTAATGGGCACAATGGAACAACCAACGGCGGACTTACTTGGACTTCAGACAGATTTGGCAATCCAAATAAGGCAGCAAACTTCAACGGAAGTGATTCCTGGATCGATTTTGGTGATACCCACCCCCTCATCACTAGTTTTTCAGTTTCACTTTGGGTAAAACCAGACATTCGTATTTCATCTACTTCCAATCCTTCTCTAATATGTGATGCAGGATCATACAGGGGTTTCCGTATATATCATGAGCTTGATTCCTTACGTTTCGAGGCACAAAACTATAGTGGGTGGGCTTCCCCTGGTTGGGGTATCTCAGAATCAACCTTAGGTCATTGGGTACACATAGTTGGAACAAATCAAAATGGACTTGTGAAACTATACATTAACGGCTCGATTTTCAAAATCCTGGAGGGAGGTGCTGGTCTTGCTAGCACATTGAATCTTGAAATGGGCAGAGATACCAACATAGACACTTGGTACTGGCAAGGAGCCCTTGATGATGTAAGAATCTACAACAAAATACTCAGCGAAGCGGAAGTTCTTGCATTGTACAATGCACAGTAAGACAATAAACGCCAGCTTATATTAGCATCCACGACGTTTGCTTTTTTGAGATGGAAATAATAAAATGTTACTAATTAACTCACCTTACGCAACCCGATGCGTATAGTTATATTTTTTAGAATTTCATAGCGAAAGAAACTTTGAGATTTTCCAGTTGATTAAAAGCTGCACGATTTGCAGTAAGATACAATTTAGCTCGCAATGCTGTTGGGTT
>JAPLFH010000057.1 GCA_026390815.1 Ignavibacteriales bacterium
TGTTGCAATGATATATGCATTTCTATTTGGCTTTGGAAAAATTATTCTTGGCAGTGCAATAACCGGAATCATATTTGTTATTTTTGGTTTTATCTTTGGTTCAATCATTTATTTTGGAATGAAAAAACGTGGCTGGGAAACGTTAGTTAAATAAGTCATTCTTAACAATTAATCAGTACAGATAAAGTGTTATTATGAATCAATCCTTTAAAAACATTAAATACTATTTGTTGATTTATTCTTTTTTATTATTGTTAGTTTCCGAATCAACTTTAGCAAAAAAATATTGGAGCGGTGAGGTAAACACAAAACAGACTTATTTATATGGCAGAATTGAAGTGCGAATGAAATCGGCAGAAGCAAGCGGAGTTACATCTACGTTATTTACTTACAATACAAAAAACTCCATTTACAATGAAATTGATATTGAAATTATGGGTCGCTACAATAATGAAGTTTCATATAATACTTTTGTTCCGGATCAAACCGGAAATCCGCATAGGCAAATTGTAAACTTTAATCCACATAGAGCATTCCACATTTACACAATTGAATGGACCCCAGACTATGTTGCCTGGTGTGTTGATGGCTTTGAAATATATAGACAAAACGACGAGCGAATTAAAACATTAAACTTGCCGCAAAGTATAATGATGAATTTTTGGCCCCCCAATTCCGCAGATTGGGCAGGCACACTTGATGAAAGTAAATTACCTCTCTATGCATTTTATGATTGGGTTAAATACTATGAATATACACCGGGTACCGGAGATAATTTTACTTTAAAATGGCAGGATGATTTTAATTCTTTCGATCAAACCAAATGGTCTGCAAGCAACAGCACATTCGGAAGTAATCTTGCTGACTTTAAATCTTCAAACGTAGTTGTCGAAGATGGATATTTAATTCTTTGTATGAAAAAGGAAGGAGAGACTGGTTACAGCGGTGGTCCAGTTAAAGATGTTGATATAGATGCTCCTTATTTGGTTTATACTAAAGCGTATAACAACAATGTCTCAATTTTTTTCTCAGAGGCTCTTGATAAAATTACCGCGGAAACGGTAGTTAATTATGTTATCCCCGGGGCAAATGTAAAAATTGCACAACTTGATTCGGATTTGCGAACGGTTCATTTAACAGTTGAGGGTCTTAATCCTTCGGGCAGCCAAAATCTAATTGTTAGAAGCATAAAGGATTTGGCAAATCCTGCAAATATGATGTCTGCTAAATCAATTATTATAAAATATTTTCCACTGTTGCCTCTAAAAATAAATTTAGGAGGTGATCTGTTCGGCGAATACTTAGCCAGCCAGGATTGGGAATTTGGTAAAGACTATGGCAGCATTGGTGGTAAAATAATAAATAATAATTCGGAAATAACCGGAACTACAGAACCATATATTTATAAATCTGCTATTGATGGAATTACTTTTTTTAAGGCGAGAGTTCCAAATGGAATTTACAATATAATTTTAATGATGACTGAGACCGAATTTAATAATTCGGGTTCAAGAGTATTTGATGTTTATTGTAATGGAAAACTTGAAACAGAAAATTTAGATGTTTTTCAGCAAGCCGGAATCAACGCTGCTTATGAAAAACAGTTATCACACATTATTGTAAATGATGAACTGATAGAATTATTTTTCAAAGGTAAAGCAGGCAAACCAATTATAAGCGGAATAAAAATAGAACTAGTTCCAACAGATGTTAAGCTGGGTTTACCAAACATTCCATTGATTTTTAATATAGAAAATTTTCCTAATCCATTTAATCCAACAACTAAAATAAAATATGTTATTCCAATGGATGCGTTTGTAAGCATTAAGGTTTTTGATACTCTTGGAAATGAAGTTGCTTCCTTGGTGAATGAACAAAAACAAAAGGGAAATTATGAAATTGAATTTTCCGCAAATGATGGAAAAAGCAGGTTAGCAAGCGGAGTATACATTTGTAGTATTCAAGCTGGTGGACAAATAAAATCAACCAAAATGGTATTGTTAAAATAAAACTGGGTAATGTGATACCAGTTATTTTTAGTAATCAAATATTTATAATTGTACCAGAATCCAATTCCTTTATATAAAATGATGGTAATAATTCAAATGGAGTTTACTAAGAAAATATTATTCTTATTCTCAATTATCTTTAGTATAAGTTTTTCATTTTCATTACACGCGCAGGATGAACAATTTAAAATCGTTTATCTCTCTCCATTACCAGGATCAATTTATAATTTGCCTCAAACCAATATCATCATTGCTACAAACGATTTAATTGATGAAAACAATTTTTTAAATAATTCTGAATTGATAGTTCTCGGTTCTAAATCGGGGCAGCATACCGGTGAACTTATTGTAAGCGATGATAGAAAGACAATTGTTTTCAATGCTAATTTGGAATTTTTTGAAGAAGAAAGTATTACTGTGCAACTTCGTGGAGTTATTAAGGCGCAAAATGGAAAGGTAATTGATTCATTAGCTTTTAAATTTTGGGTTAACAAAGCAAATTATAAATTCCAAATATCTTCTAACTATATGAAGGAATTTGAAAACAATTTTTACGCTAACAGCTCGAAGCAAAATCAAAATTATGAAGTTAATGCTCAATCAAACCTGGATAGTTTGCCTTCCGATTTTCCTAAATTTAGAATAACAGTCCGGGATAATCCTGATTCAGATTATATTTTCATAGGTACTACTTCTGCCATAAATCCGTACATAATGATTTTAGATAACAATGGAAATCCGGTTTATTATAAACGAACAAGAAGTGGTACTTATGATTTCAAGGTTCAACCAAATGGTTGGCTGACTTATTATGATATGAAATCTTCGTTTTACTACGCAATGGATTCATCATATAATCTTGTTGATAGTTTTAAGTGCGGGAATGGGTATTATACGGATTTGCATGAATTGCGATTACTGCCAAACGGTCATGCATTAATTCTAGGTGTTGATACCAAGACTATGGATATGAGTCGATTAGTAATTGGCGGAAGTACAACCGCTCTGGTAATTGGCAGCGTTGTTCAGGAGCTGGACAAAAATAAAAATGTGGTTTTCCAATGGTTGTGTTGGGATTACATTAATGTTATTGATACTTATACTGACCCACGACAAAACTCATTCGATTTTTCTCATGGTAATGCAATAGAATTAGATGATGATGGAAATTTGTTAGTCTCATTTCGGAATCTTCAGGAGATTACAAAAATAGATAGGGGAACCGGTAATATAATCTGGCGGCTGGGTGGGCGAAAAAATCAATTTAATTTTTTAAATGATACAATTGGTTTTTCCTGGCAGCATGCTGTTAGAAGATTAGCTAATGGTAATATTTTATTGTTTGATAATGGATTCAGACGCAATAATCCATCAATAATGTTTACCAGAGTAGTTGAATACAAACTTGATGAAAAATTGAAGACTGCTGAATTAATTTGGCAATGCAGGAATAATCCCGATGTCTATAGTATTGGATTAGGTTATGCGCAAAGATTAAAAAACGGAAATACATTTATCGGTTGGGGTTATACCTTTCCTACAATTACAGAAGTTCGTCCAGATGGTACTAAAGCATTTGAAATGTCATTCAAAGACAATTTGTTTACTTACCGGGCGTATCGCTTTCCATGGAAATCTAAATATCATTCTTTGGGAAAGCTTGAAATGTTAAACCTTGTAAACACATTCAAACCGGTTGCTATAAATGATACAACCTCAGTTCTGGTGGTAATTAAAAATACACATGATAAACCAATTGCTATTAATTCAATAAAAAATCATTCAACCATCTTTTATACTCCATTAAATTTTCCCGTTACTATTCCTGCCGGTAATTTTATTGATTTAAAAATTTTCTTTAAGCCGATTGCCATTGGATATTTTTCGGATACACTTGAAATTGATTATGATAGCGGCAAGGAAAATATTCTTTTATTCGGTGAATCGCCTGCTCCGGTGATAACTGCAAATGCCAACGAACTGGACTTTGGCGATGTTTTGATTAATCAAACTGTTTCTAAGCAAATATTAATTACAAATTCTTCAGTAAACAAATTAGTAATTGATTCATTAACTATAAGAACAAGACAATTTATTACACCAAAAATATCACTTCCATATTCAATCAAAAGTGGTGATACACTTAAACTACAAATTTCTTTCAAGCCAGATTCCTTGATTACTTATTCTGATTCCCTTTTCGTTTACACTAATTCTGATCCACGCATTTACAAAATCATATTAAAAGGAAATGCAATATTAACCGGCATAACTGCACAACAGAATTTAGCTCCTAAAGAATTTTCACTTAAACAAAATTTTCCAAATCCGTTCAATCAATCAACTATAATTCAATATGAAATAAGTGAACAGGTAAAAGTAAAAGTTAATATTTATAATTTGTTAGGACAGAATATAAAAACGCTTGTTGATGAAATCCAGCCAGCCGGTTACTATTCGATGAAATGGAAAGGAACGGATAATTCTGGTGTGACGGTTTGTAGTGGAGTATATGTGTATAGAATTCAGGCGGGTAATTATATTCTATCCAGAAAAATGTTAATGCTAAACTGATTTCAACTTTTTAGAGAAAGAATAAACGAATTCAAGATAAAATTAAATTAGAACAGAACATGAAAAAAACACATAACAATCCCTGTACATTAATATTGTTAATAATCGTTTCTTTCTTTTCACTTGTTGCGTGCAATAATTCACAACCAACTCCTCCTTCATTAAGCCCGGATGAAAATACTGGAACTATTGAATTCTCCGGGCTTAAATGGAAAATAAAAGAAAGTAATGTTCCAGTTGGACCTGGTGGGAATTATTTTTCGGGAAGTAAGGAAGATGTTTGGGTTGATGCTTCGGGAAAACTTCACATGAAAATTTCTTTGAAAGATGATGTTTGGGCTTGCACAGAAATTTATACTGTAGTGCCAGTTAGTTACGGTACGTACATATTTTATCTTTCGAGTCGAGTGGATAGCTTAGACCCCAATGCGGTGCTGGGTTTGTTTACTTGGAATAACAACTCATCACAAACAGATGCGAATTCTGAAATTGATATTGAAATATCACGCTGGACAGATCCGACAGCAAAAAATCTGCACTACTCGGTTCAACCTGTGTTTGGTCCGGATGTACCATCTGGAAGATATTCTGAAAGAAACTATCAAAAATACATGCAGCTAAAAGATATTTATTCTACTCATACTTTTATCTGGACTGATACCTTAGTTTCATTTGCAAGCTTCTATGGTAATGAAATCTCAACCCAACAGCAGATTGCCACTTGGAAATATTCTAACACTAATCCTGCCCGCCATACAATAATTGAAGGTCATAAATCCGACGCAATAAAAATTCCCAAACCAGGAACAGAAACCAATTTACGGATTAATCTTTGGCTTGTATCTGGCAGTAACGGTTATGGCAAACCTCCATTATACAAGAAGGATGTTGAAGTGGTCATAGATAAAGTCGAATATTTTCCAAACGGTAAATAATTTTTATTCGCTGATGAGAGGAATTGCTTTTACAAATAAATTTATTGTATTATAGCCCTCTCAATTTTATTAAAGTTGAGCTAATAATTTATTTAGCTCTATTTGCTCGTTTACAGCAAAATAAATGCACTAACTGCATTTAACTAATTTTAGTGGTAATGGAGAATATTTTTACATCAGAATTATTTAAGTTAAGTACAAAATTTGTACTTAATAATCTTTTAATAAAAAAGGAGTATCATATGAAAAGGTTTCTATACTTTTTCTTCATAATTGTTTTTAACGCATCTGGTTTTGCACAGCAGTTAGTCGATGGATTCGACTCTGCACCTACAGATACAGCTTATTGGAATATGTTGATTGCCTATCCGGCTCAAGATACTTTAATTCTGGATTATATAACAAGTCCGGTTAAGGTTGGTTCCGGCGCAATGAAAGTAACCTATCACACCTCCGGTTACGATTCCTGGGGTGGATTTGTGGGTATGGAACATTGGAATCCCGATACAGCATTAACTTACGATTTTTCAGAATATGATAGTATTAGCTTTTGGTACTATAATGAAAGACCAGCTGATCAAGCAGTTCCTTTCATTTTACGTTTATGTCTTTTTGATGTTAGTGATGCACCAAACGGAAATAATACATATGCACTAAATCAAGGTGCTGAAAAATATTTTTCATTCCTAAATATTATGAAAACATCTCCTGGATGGAATTACGTCTCTATCCCATTAGTAAATAATGATAATATAGAAGGAAAAGGTTTTGCGCTTAGAACCTGGGGTGGTGGCAGCCTTGGTAATAATACTCTGGACCTTGATAAGATTAAGGGCTGGGTTTATGAATTTATTGTTGATGGTCAAACCACACAAATTGCCAGTGGCACTTTTATTATTGATAATCTTGAATTGAAAGGTCTTAAAAATAGGTCGTTGGTTTTCTTTAATGGCAAAAAAACCCCGGGGGATGTTTCATTGATGGAAGGTAGAGGTGGATCTTGTGTGGTTTCAAATGAAGAGACTTCTAATCCTGCTACTCATTTATTTTCCCTTAAATGGACTACACCCGGACAATGGGATGGTCCAATCTGGACTCTAAATAAATCAGCCAATCTTTCCAAAGTATGGCAAACAGATACGTTAAAATTTAAAATCAAAGCACCGGCAGGAATTGGTGATCTAAGAATTATTTTTCAGGATCCGGATGAAGATGGCGCAGCAACTTTAGACTATCCATTTGAAGCCGCTTACATTTTAGCTGCTGATGATGTTGGATATAATGGAAGCTGGAAATCAATAAATATTCCGCTAAAAAGTTTTAATAGATATGCCGGAGTTTGGGATGATGCTACATCAGCACAAGTAGATGGTGTAATGGATTCATCCAAGGTTCTGAAATTTAAAATTCTCCGGACTAACGATCAAAGATGGCAGAATCAAATTGTTTACTTAGATGAAATCTGGACCGGTAACCCCGTATTTGATGTACTTGCGCCGGACGCACCACAAAATATTCAAGCAGTTGCCGGAACTTATAATAATTTAATTATCTGGGAAGATGTTCCATACGAAGATGGTGAAGTGTATGACGTTTATGTAAGTACACAACCCATTACAGACTTGACTTCTAAAAATGTAGATAGAATAGCAAAAAAAATTGCTGAAAATGTACAACAGGTTGAACACGTTTTAATTGCGCCGGCTATTGATCAAAACGTTACTTATCATTATGCAATTGTTTGTATTGATAAAGCTGGAAACGAAAGTATAATTGGTCAATCAATGAGTGAGGTAACAAATTTGGCTAAAGGGGTTCCGGTTATTAATCCATCTGCACCAGCTAATTTTGTGGTAGATGGTGAGTTTAATGATTGGGATGGAATTGTGCCATTTAAAATTGCAAAATCAATTGGTACTGGTCATCAGGTAGATGGCAGCGGTCTTTTTATTGATAATGATGCAGATCTATCATTCGATATATATCTTGCAACAGATAATGATTACCTGTATGTAGCCGGTAAAGTGGAAGATAATGTTGTTAAAGAAGATTCTGTTGACAATCCTGATCTTTCTTATTTATATGATGGCATAGATGTTTTCCTTGGATTGTATGATTGGAGAGGCGAATCGCATTCTGCTTATAAAAAAGGATCAGAGACAGATTATCATTTTCGTTTCTATAAATATGGAACTATCCTGGATCAGCCAGGCGGTGGAAAAGTTTTGGAAATGACATCAACTGATTATTTTTGGGCGGAAAATTTTCCAACTGGTTATAGGTTTGAAGCAAAAATTCCTTTTACTAAAATCGCAGGTATTCTTGGAACCAGCCCCGTCTTTAAACCAGCAAAAGGTATGAGAATTCCTTTGGATTTAATTGGTAACGATAATGACAATAACCCTCCAGGTTATACACGTGAAGGTATATTAACATATTCGGCAAATAGTATGGATCAATCTTACCGTGATGTTTCTGTTTGGACTAACACCTGGATCGGCGATCAATGGACTGTGGGTGTGAATGATAATAAAGCTATTGTTTTAAATTATAAGCTTGAGCAAAACTATCCAAATCCATTTAATCCATCAACTGTTATTAGTTACAGTGTAAAAGAACCGGGTTTAGTTACACTAAAAATTTACAACGTGCTTGGTCAGGTTGTTAAGACTTTAGTTAATGAATCCAAACAAACCGGAATCTATTACGAAAAATTTGATGCTAGTACGCTATCAAGTGGCATCTATATTTATCAATTGAAAGCTGGGTCATTTAATAGTTCTAAAAAAATGATGCTGGTTAAATAGAAACTCAAACTAATATTTAGTTGATTCTATAAATATGATAAATGTAATAAATAAAGGAATTATAGCTTGGATAGAAGTTGTTCTTCTATCCGGCTTTCTCCTTAGCCAGGAAGTAAATCCTGCAAAAACATTTTGCAATCCTCTTAACCTTAACTATAGGTTTATGATAGATGCAATTGATGCGCGGGAAGCTGCCGATCCTGTAATTATATTGTTCAAGGGTGACTATTATCTTTTTGCTTCCAGATCCGGAGGCTATTGGTTCTCAAGTGATTTCCGGGATTGGAAGCTGGTTATTCCTACCGGTCTTCCAATTGAGGATTATGCCCCTGCAATTCTCGTAATTGATGATTCTGTTTATTACACAGCTTCCGGAACACCAGCTATATATGTAACTGCAGATCCCAAAAATGGTATATGGAAAAAGAGAGCTAATACAGAACCGTATGGTGATCCAGACCTTTTCCAGGATGATGATGGAAGAGTTTATATGTATTCCGGCGTTTCAAATGTTAATGCCACTAAGTGTGTAGAACTTGATGTAAAAAATGGATTCGAGCCAATTGGAGTACCGGTAGATATTGTTTATCCAAATGCAAAAGAGCATGGTTGGGAAAGACGAGGAGATGATAATCTTCTTGACGAAAAACCCTGGATAGAAGGCTGCTGGATGACAAAGTATAATGGTAAATATTATCTTCAATACTCTGCTCCTGGAACTGAATTCAAATCCTACGCTGATGGAATTTACCTTAGTGATAAACCACTTGGTCCTTTTACTTATATGCCTTATAGTCCTTTCTCCATTAAACCGAACGGGTTTGTTACTGGTGCAGGACACGCTTGTACCTTTAAAGATAAAACAGGAAATTGGTGGCGTATTGTTACTATGGTTGTTTCTGTAAAGCACGACTTTGAAAGACGACTTGGGTTATTCCCTGTTGGGTTTGATAAGGATGGTCAAATCTTTACGAATACAATTTTTGGTGATTACCCGCAATATTTACCTGATGTTAAAACTAACCAAATAAAAAATAATTTTACCGGTTGGATGCTTCTTTCTAATAAAAAATACGCTGAAGCTTCTTCTACATTACCTGGATATAGCGTGCAAAATGCAGTGGATGAAGATATAAAATCATATTGGGTTGCCAAAACCGGAAATGCTGATGAATGGCTAATGATTGATCTTGGGAAAGTTTGTAAAATAAATGCAATACAAATTAATTTTGGTGAGCATAATACAATTCCCGATTTAGTGCAAGGACGAGCAAATCAAATTTTTGAACAATATAAATTTGAAATATCATCAGATAATAAAAACTGGCTGCTACTTATTGATAAAAGTACGAATCAAACAGATGTTCCTCACGATTATATTGAACTAATAAAACCCATAAGCGCCCGGTATATAAAGCTTATCAATGTTCAAACACCAGGTAAAGGTAATTTTTGTGTGCGCGATTTCCGGATATTCGGGAATCCGGATGAAGTTAAGTTTACAAACGTAAAAACCTTTTCTGTAAATCGCGATTCAATTGATAGCCGTAATGCTTTAGTGAAATGGGAACCAGTTGCAAACGCGGACGGATATATAGTTAAGTATGGAATTGCCCCGGACAAATCATATAATCATTACCTGATTTATGATGAAATCAGTTTAGCTATTCACAGTTTAAATAAAGGAATTGAATATTTTTTTTCTGTTGAAGCGTTCGATAACGGTACCGAATATTATTACGGTGGTTATAATGATGTTAAAGATATGAAGTAGAATGCAGAATAATCGAAACAGAACCATACAACAGAAATAACTGATATTAGAAGATAAAGAAAACGTATATAAGAAAGTTTATCAAAGATTATAAATTGAATGAATGCTTTTCCAAAGGAAAATAATGGTAAAGGAATTAAGTTGTAAGATTTTTATAGCGCAATTATGAAATGTGCGCTGCTTATTTTGGTATAAATTTCTAAAAATCATTTTATATGTAAAAATAAAACCTAAATAAATTACTGAATATGGAATTAACACAAGTTGTATTAGGTATTGATGTCGGCGGGACAAATACTGTTTTCGGAATCGTTGATGAAGTCGGGAATTGTTTTTATAAAGATCAAATTCCAACAGACGGTCACCTTCCTGCAAACCACCTGTTCGATCGATTGTTTCAAAACTTTAACAAGAAGTTTGAAGTATTGAAAGACAGGATGGAATTAGTAGGAATAGGAGTTGGTGCCCCAACTGCAAATTATTTTAGAGGTACCGTCGAAAATCCAAATAATTTAAAATGGGGTTACGTAAATGTAGTTGAATTAATAAATGAGCATTATGCCTTGCCTGTTGCTGTAACTAATGATGCAAATGCCGCGGCTGTTGGAGAAATGAAATATGGTGCGGCGAAAGAATTTAATAATTTTATTGAAATTACATTGGGTACTGGTTTAGGCAGCGGGATTATTATTGATGGTAATTTAATTTATGGGCAAGAAGGTTTTGCCGGGGAAATTGGTCATACGGTAATTGAAGAACAAGGCAGGCATTGTGGCTGTGGTAGAAAAGGATGCTTGGAAACTTACGCATCAGCAAACGGTATTAAACGAACCGTTTTTGAACTTCTTTCAAGACAGAATAATGATAGTTGTTTAAGGGACTACTCCTATAATTCCTTAACTTCAAAACTGATTTGCGAATCAGCTATTAAAGGCGATAAAATTGCAAATGAAGCGTTTGAATATACCGGGAAAAAATTAGGTAAAGCTCTTGCAAATAGTGTAGCCCATTTAAACCCGGAAGCAATCATATTATATGGTGGATTAGCTTTAGCGGGAGATCTAATCTTAAAACCGGTTCAATATTACCTGGAAGACAGCCTGTTACATTTGTATAAAGATAAATTAAAAATATTAGTATCAAGCTTAATGAATGATGAAGATGCAGCAATACTTGGTTCCGCTGCAATTATTTGGTATGATATCCAGCATAAAAAAAATAATTATCATTCATACGGAAAAATTAAGGAATGATTTATTAATTTAGAATTATTGGAATAATAGAATTATTTTATAATGAGGTGTTAATTTGAGTTTAACTGAAGTTACATTAGGGATAGAAATTGGAAGCACTCATACCGCTTTTGGGTTAGTAGATATTTCCGGAACCTGTTATGTAGAAGGGAAAATTCCTACCAAAGCTAATGAATCGCCAGAATCCTTGTTTGACAGATTGTTCAATAAATTTAAAAGAATTTACCGGGAGAATGCAGACAAATATGAATTGATAGGAATTGGAATCGGTGCACCCGGTGCAAATTATTATACAGGAACCGTGGAGTTTTCATCAAATTTAAATTGGGGTTACGTTAATATTGTTGAATTAGTAAAAAATTATTTTGATTTGCCCATTGTAATTACCAATGATGCAAATGCTGCTGCAATTGGAGAAATGAAATTTGGTGTTGCCAAAGGAATGAAAAATTTTATTCAACTTACTTTAAGTAAAGGCTTTGGTAGCGGCATTGTTGTAGATGGAAACTTAGTATATGGAAGTGATGGGTTTGCCGGTGAAATTGGACATACAATTGTTGAAAAAAATGGTCGGTTGTGTGGATGCGGCAGAAAAGGCTGCCTGGAAACTTACGTTTCTACCAGTGGACTGATAAGAACTTTTTACGAATTAATTGCACAGTCAAATGAAGTAAGTGTATTAAAAGAATTTCCCCCTGAAGAACTAACGGCAAAGTTAATTTATAAAGCGGCATTAAATGGAGATAAACTTGCTCAAACTGTTTTTGAATTTACCGGAAAAATTCTTGGTGAAGCATTGGCAAATGCGGTTGCTTATCTTAGTCCGGAAGCCATTATACTGTCTGAAGGCTTGGCAATGGCGGGTGATCTTTTAGTTAAGCCAACTAAATATCATATGGAAGCTAATATGCTTAATATATTTAAGGGAAAAACTGAAATATTACTTTCAGGACTTACTAAAGGAAATGCAGCTATTATTGGTGCATGCGCTTTAATATGGCATGAAATCTCTAAAACCAACTCATTACTTAATACCGATAAACCAAATACCAACCAGGTTTTAGTTAATGGTAATCATTTGTAATAAACAAATGAATATTCTATCAAATCCAAAATGGAATTACAGCAAAATGTTTTTAAAATATTTAATTTCTAAAAACGTAAGAATAATATTCTTACTAATAATCTGTACTGCAGATTCATTTCCCCAATCTTCTTTTCAATATATCTCACCAAAACCATTTGCTAAAATGGTTTCTGCAGAAACAAATATTATTATACGTAAAGGGATTTCGATTGACCCCGCTTCATTAATTGATGAAATGATAATTACTGTTAGCGGTTCTAAGAGTGGATTGCATAAAGGAAAACTTATACTTGCGGATGACAATAAAACTATTCTTTTCATTCCTTCAAAACAATTTGATCGGGATGAATTGGTTTCGGTCTCTTTGCACAATGGTATTAAATGTACTGATGGAAGTGAAATCGGAAGGTTGGAATTCGAATTCACCACAACTTCATTTAATCGGAAAACTCCTATCTCAGATTCAATAAAAAAGAAAGTATTTGATGAAGAAGTTCTAAGCCGAGAAATTCAAACTATTGGATTGAATAAAGTATCCGAAGTAAATGATACAATACCTTCCGACTTTCCGGAAATACACATTGATACTGTCAATAATCCAGCTCCAGGTTATCTTTTTCTAACCGTCTCAAGGGATGTAGCTGGTATTGGTAATTATAATATGATTCTTGATAACAGCGGTAGACCCGTTAAATATATAAAAGAAAATCATTTTAGTTACGATTTTAAAGTTCAACCAAACAATCTTCTTTCATATGGTGATATTAAAGAAGAACACTGGTACGCCGGTGGTGGGGAAACAACTCATAAAATATTAGATAGCAATCTTACTGTGGTAGATTCATTCAGATGTGGAAATGGATATGTAGCAGATAGCCATGACTTTCAACTTTTACCAAATGGTCATGCTTTATTATTTGGCTATGATTTACAGCCAATTGATATGAGTAAAATTGTTGAAGGTGGTGATCCGGGAGCATTTGTTGCAGGTTCAATCGTTCAGGAAATTGATGCACAGAAAAATGTTGTATTCGAGTGGAGAAGCTGGGATCATATTCCAATTACAGAATCATATGTCAATCTGCGCAGTTCTGCATTCGATTATATTCACATTAATGCAATTGAATTAGATAGTGATGGAAATATTTTGGTTTCGTGCAGACAAACAAGTCAGGTATTAAAATTAGATAGAACTACAGGTGAAATTATTTGGCGGCTTGGAGGTAAACAAAATCAATTTACTTTTATAAATGAAAATGAATTGAATACACCAAATTATTTTTCATTTCAGCATTGTGTAAGAAGATTGGCAAACGGTCATTTAAGTTTATTCGATAATGGAAATCAACATACTCCTGGTTATTCAAGAGCAGTTGAATATGAATTGGATGAACAGAATAAAATTGCCACGCTGGTTTGGGAATATCGTCATTCACCGGATGTGTTCGCTTCTTCACGTGGATCAGTCCAACGGTTGCCTAATGGTAATACACTTATCGGCTGGGGCTCTTCAAGTGAAGCAAAAAAATTAGCTGTTACAGAAGTTACTCCAGACAAAAAAGTTGTTTTCGAATTGTCTTTGCCTCTAAAACTTAGCAGTTACCGGGCATATAGATTTCAGTATTTTAATTATATCCCATCAGTATCTGTAAACCTGTTTGATCTTTTGCCCAACAATCTATATGTATTTAGTAAGGATGAGCTTTCAACGGGTGTAAAAATTAAGTTTAATCAAATAAACTTTGGCTATAATAGGGTGCAAGTTACAAAACATAATAATGCCTCGGTAAAACCGGAATTTTTAATTGATGCACCAATTGCTTCTTCTGTAAGGATTGTGGTTGAACAAGAGGGTATTGAAAGTTTTAACGGTGAGATTAGATTTGATTCAACCTTTACAAAAAAATTTGATAATCCGCAGAATGTAGTTGTATTTTCCAGGGAGGTTGAAGGGCAGGGAATTTTTAAACAACTGCCTACATCTTTTAATTCAAGCACAAATGAATTAATTGCATCCATTACATCAATGGGCGAATTTATCTTCTGCAGATATTATCCGGCACAAAAGGCAACTACACCTTCAATAGTATTTCCTGAAAATCAGGATAGTGTAAACCAGCGGCTTCCATTGGAAATAAGATGGACTCTAAACGGATATTCAACAGGTTTTCAATTACAGGTAGCAAAGGACTCGCTCTTTACTGAAATATTATTAAATGATTCTTTGCTTAAGTCAAGCATTTATACAGTTGAACATCTTAATCCTGACTCAAAATATTTTTGGAGAGTGAGAGCTTATACCACTGGTGGTTATAGCTCATATACTGGGACAAATGTTTTTTATACAATTGCTCCATACATAAAAATTACGTCACCTAATGGAGGAGAAATTTTAGAATCTGGTAAAGAATACTATATACGATGGAATGATAATATAATGGAAGATGTGAAGGTAGAACTTTTTAAAGATGGTGTTTTCTATAAACCAATAATTGATACTACTATTAGTAACGGTTCATATAAATTTGAAATTCCATCAGACATTTCGGTTGACTCTCTTTATCAATTAAAAATAACTAGCATTAAAGACTCATTGTTGTATGATATAAGTGATAAAGTATTTACAATAACTAACGCAACTGATGTAACAAAAGATTTGCCAGGAACTATATCAGAATTTACGTTGATGCAAAATTATCCCAATCCTTTTAATCCGTGCACTATAATTAAATATTCCATTCCACAGGATTGTTTTGTTTCGCTTAAAGTATATAACATCTTAGGCAAAGAAATGGTCAGTTTGGTTAATAAAGAACAAAATATCGGCAACTATACAATTTCATTTGATGCAAATTCATTATCCAGTGGAATATATTTTTATCATTTACAAGCAGGAAAGTTTTCTGCAACTAAAAAATTATCGGTGATAAAGTAGCAAGGACAAATTGCTGGTAAATAATGTATTTTCTATTCAATTATGGAAATCTATCTGGAAAAAAAAATACATTTTTTCTTTTTATTCCATTCTTGTTTTTATATGACAACATTTAATTGGGGCATTATTTTGCCAATATTAAAGTAGAAGATTCAGGTTTAGCCCCGATATAAAGTTGGATTTAGCAAGATAAAAATTGTCAAATTCTTTTAAAAATAAATGTGGTAGTACATGAAAATATTAATGAGCATTTTATGTTTTTTCTTTTCTGTTGCTAATATCTTCCTGGCTGAAGATTTAAATATCATTCCTAAACCTGTTAGTGAAATAACAACAAATGAAAAATTTCTACTTAAAAATAATTGTGGAATATATCTAACTTCTGATAACAAGGAATTAAGAAGACTTGCTGAATCATTAAAAAATACTTTGCATAAAAGAACCGGATTAAATATTAACATCAAAAAGGGTAATACAAATAATGGTTTCCTTTTAGATTTAAATCCTAACAGCAAGTTAAAAACTGATGGATATGAATTAACAATAGATGCCAAAGTGATCAAACTAAGCGGGGTAAACAGCAAAGGAATATTTTATGGAATTCAAACATTGGGTATGCTATTAAATAAAGATGAAAATATATTTTTCCCAGGATGTAAGATTGTTGATTATCCGCAGTACCCTCACCGGGGTTTTATGTTGGATGCCAGTAGACATTTTCAATCAATTGAATTTGTTAAAAAAGTTTTAGATGTAATGGCACTTCTAAAACTCAACGTATTTCACTGGCATTTGGTTGATGATGAAGGGTGGCGGATTGAGAGCAAAATATATCCTGAGTTAAATGAAATTGGGTCTTACCGCGATTCCTTAAATTCCAGGGAAAGAAATGGATACTATACAGTTGAAGAAATAAAAGAAGTTTTGCAATATGCGAAAAAGCTCTACATAAAAGTTATTCCGGAAATCGAAATGCCAGGGCATTCAAGTGCCGTTATGGAAAGTTATCCGGAATTATTATGTCCAACCGGTAAAAATGGAAAAACATACTGTGCTGGTAATGCAAAGACTTATGAGTTTATTAGGAATGTAATTGAAGAAATAATAAATATTTTTCATCCTGAAATTATACATGTTGGTGGAGATGAACGCCCAAAAGGTGTTTGGGAAAAATGTCCGAAGTGTAAAGCAATGATTTCATTGAAAGGATTGGCGGATGAAAACATGCTCCAAAATTATTTTATGAAAGACATCTGCAATTTTATTTCGGGTAAAGGAATTAAAACCTTAGCCTGGGCTGAAAATATAAAAGATGGAGTTCCTGAAAATCAAATAGTGCAAGGTTGGCACCCAGGAGAATCCTGGGAAGCCGCAAGAAAAGGATATTATACTGTTAATGCTGATAACATTTATACATATTTCGATTATCCAAGCTATCCTAGAAATGATAAACCTGATTGGATGCCAGTGCTTAACTTGAAAAAAGTTTATTCGTTTAATCCAACTCCCGATAGCCTTAGTGAAAGCGAAAAGAAATTTGTAATTGGAAGTGAATGCGCTCTTTGGACAGAATTGGTTTTTGAGAATGATGTTCAGTATCAGATTTTCCCGAGGATTCTTGCTTTTGCAGAAGTTGTTTGGAGCCAGACCGCTGACAAAAACTATGATAACTTTTTAATCCGTGTAAAAAATGTCCAATCGCTTTTAAAGAATAAAGGATTTGAATACGAAAAAGGTGAATCTCTAAATCCATGGTAAAACTAATACAATTACTTTCAAACGATTAAAAATTATTTTAGATTAATTGTACCTGGAAAATCCTTGGTATTCCATTTTTTTCTGAAACGAGGTCTTTGCTTTTTCGTTTGGTGCTACTGCTTTTGAAGCGATTTTCTTAGTAGTTTATGAAAAGTTAAAAATAACTCAGGAGTTCAGACATTTGACTTTAACAATTTCAACAATTTCTGATTTGTAAAATCTTTGGTACCCCCGAGAGGATTCGAACCTCCGACCTGCGGTTTAGGAAACCGACGCTCTATCCTGCTGAGCTACGGGGGCAGGTAAATTTAATTTAACTGTTGTAAATGTAACTAACTTTCAACTCATTTTCATTATTACTCAAAAATCTAATCCAGGCAGTTTATTAAAATTGATTTTCCTGTCCCTTATACCTAATTTTGACACTACAATTTAAATAAAAGGAGAAATAAAATGACGACTATTGTTGATATAATCGCAAGAGAAATACTAGATTCGAGAGGAAATCCAACAGTTGAAGTTGAAGTTGAATTGGAAAGTGGATTTGTGGGAAGAGCCTCTGTTCCCAGTGGTGCTTCAACTGGTGAACACGAAGCAGTTGAATTAAGAGACGGTGATAAATCCAGATACATGGGTAAAGGTGTATTGAAGGCAGTTGAAAATGTAAATGAAAAAATTGCTGACGAACTGATTGACTGGGACGCTTTGGATCAGGTAAGAATTGATAATTTTCTTTGCGAATTAGATGGTACTCCAAACAAATCAGTGTTTGGTGCTAACGCAATTCTTGGTGTGTCTATGGCAGTTGCTAAAGCTGCTGCGGCATGCCTTGGATTACCTTTATACCGTTATTTAGGTGGAACAAATGCAAGAACTTTACCAGTACCAATGATGAACATTCTTAATGGTGGAAGTCATGCCGATAATAATGTTGATGTTCAGGAATTTATGATTATGCCTGTTGGCGCACCAAATTTTGCCGAAGCTTTAAGAATGGGAACAGAAACATTCCATGCTCTTAAATCAGTTTTAGCAAAGAAAGGTTATAATACTTCTGTGGGTGATGAAGGCGGTTTTGCACCAAATCTAAAATCAAATGAAGAAGCTATAGAAGTAATACTTCAGGCAATTGAAAAAGCTGGTTACAAAGCTGGAACGGATATTTGTCTTGCTCTTGATCCTGCTGCAAGTGAAATGTACAACGCTGATAAAAAATTATATCAATTTTTCAAATCAGATAAATCAGAAAAAACCGCGGCAGAGATGGTTGAATTTTGGGCAAAATGGGTTAAGCAATATCCAATAATTTCTATAGAAGATGGTTTAGCAGAAGATGATTGGGATGGATGGCAACTACTTACTGATACGCTGGGAGGTAAAATCCAAATTATGGGTGATGATTTATTTGTTACCAATACAGAACGCCTGGCAATGGGAATTGAAAAAGGAATAGCTAATTCAATTCTTATTAAAGTTAATCAGATTGGAACATTGACTGAAACCTTCAATGCAATTGAAATGGCAAAGACAAATGGATATACTTCTGTTATAAGCCATCGTTCTGGTGAAACTGAAGATTCTACAATTGCAGATATTGCTGTTGCAACAAATGCCGGACAAATAAAGACTGGTTCTGCAAGCCGAACAGATCGTATTGCAAAATACAATCAACTACTCAGGATTGAAGAAGAGCTTGATGATTCAGCCTTATTCCTTGGCATTGATGCGGTAAATTGTGTAATTGAATAATTAAGAAGATATATTATAATTTAAGCGCCTTAACCACAGGCGCTTTTTTGTCTCTAAAATATGAATTTTGAAAAATCATTAAAATACCCACCTAATAATTAGGAGATCTGTTATGCTGCAGAATTCAATTCAACGTTGTAATGAAATAATTAAAAAGAAAAAGATTGAGATGATTGATTTGAAATGCATCGATCTATCCGGACGCCTGCATCACATTTCTTTACCGGTATTCCCAAATATTTTAACAAAACTTTTAAATGAAGGTGTTGGTTTTGATGGTTCAAGTTATGGATTTAGAAAAGTTGAAAACAGCGATATGATTCTTGTACCCGATTTGGAAACCGCCGTTCTTGATCCTTTTAGAGATGCCCCTACTTTAAGTTTTTATTCTCACATTTTACTTACGGATGAAAAGCGAACTCCTTTTTCCCAGGATGGAAGGTATTTAGCAAAGCGTGCAGAAATTCTTTTAAAAGAAATTACGGGTGTGGATAAATCCTGGTGGGGACCTGAATTTGAATTTTATATCTTTTCGAAAGTTGAGTATGATACACGAACAGCAGCCTCTTACTACCGCGTTGAACATGCTGAAGAGTTTTATAAAAAAGCTTACCACGCTGCAAATCCTTTTGATGTTTATGACGACTTTAGAGATGAAGCATGCAAGTATTTTCAGAAGTACGGAATTAAAGTAAAATACCATCACCACGAAACCGGTGAAAGAGGACAGCAGGAAATTGAAACTTACTTTCATAATTTGCTTGCTACAGGAGACAATATTGTTACGGGAAAGTATATTCTTTTTAATCTTGCCCGACTTAAAAATTTATTTGTAACCTTTATGCCCAAACCGATGTATCAACAAGCTGGTAATGGAATGCATCTTCATTTGTTTTTAACAAAGAATGGCAAAAATGCTTTTTACAAAAAAGGGGAATACGGTAATGTTAATGAACTTGGCAGATTCTTTATCGGTGGAATGTTGAAACACGGACCTGCACTCTCTGCATTTACTAATCCAAGTACTAACTCCTTTAAAAGATTAGTTCCAGGTTATGAAGCACCGGTTGCTTTAACTTATGGAACAGGGAACAGAGCTTCGGCAATTCGTATTCCGGGCTATGTTACCAATCCGCAGGAAACACGATTTGAATATCGTCCTTCAGATGCAACCGCTAATCCATATTTATGTTTGGTTGCAATGCTTCTTGCTGGAATTGATGGAGTTGTAAATAAAATTGATCCGGTTAAAGAAGGCTATGGTCCATTTGATAAAAATATTGTTGATGAAAATATAAAAGAGCACATTCATTTTTTACCAAGGAATTTGAATGAAGCCTTAGATGCTCTTGCAGTAGATAATGACTTTTTACGCAGAGGGAATTTATTTAATGATGAGCTCCTGGATCAATGGGTTAAGTTGAAGGAAGAAGAAATTAAATCTATTGGAACCATGCCTCATCCATTTGAATATAAAATGTATTTCAATCTGTAAGTTAACTTATTGGCTCTAAATCCTAAATTGATAATTATATTGAAGGTAATATGCGAAAGATTTTTTTCCTGATAATAGTTGCTTTATTTTTTATTAGCTGTAGTAAAGAAGAAACTACACCACCAACACAAAATACAACCAATCCATTTGCCGGAACCTGGCAGTTTACTTTTTCAGGTGATTATACTGGCTCTAATGAAGCGACTATACGACAAGGATATACATTTAGGCTTCCAATAATATTTACTAAAAGTGACAGTACTACTTTGGATTCATATATTAATTGCACAGTATCCCCAGATGGTATTTTAACCGGACAAACTTTTTTTGCCGGTGCACAAATTGGGACCATTGAAGGTAAGCTAAGCGGTTCTTCCGGGAATGGAACGTGGGAGACGTATGTTCCAACACATGGTACTTGGAAAGCCACAAAAAAATAAATTCAAATTTTGAATTCTACAATTTTATCTTTGGTTGTTTAATCATATTTCTCAAGGTAATTCAAATCCTTGTGATAAGATTCTTCCATATAGTAAAGCGAGACGAAGGCGATAAGCATAACTACTGCACCAACAATCATTGCGCTGTGTATAATATCTAAATTGGTACGAAGTGCATTAAAGGAAAGAGTGATTGGAACAGTAGCACCTCTTACAAAATTTGGGACTGTTGTTGCAACAGTTGCTCGTAGATTAGTCCCAAATTGTTCTGAGCCTATTGTAACAAACACCGCCCAATACCCAATTGAAAAACCAATCACTGTACATAAAGCATAAAAATATGTAACCGAAGCACCGTATGAAAAAAGGTAGACAATTACAAAAATTGTTGTAAGAGATAAAAAAGTAAAAACGATTTTCTTTCTGCTTTTAATTAATTGGCTGCCAAAACCGCTTACAATATCACCAAAAACTAAACCGATGTACGTAAACATTATTGATTTGCCGGCAGATATTACTCCTGTAATATTAAGATGTTTTGCAAATTCTGGTGAAAAAGTAATCAGTACTCCAACAACATACCAGGTTGGTAAACCGATCAAAATACATTTAACATATTTTACTAATCTTTCTTTTGAAGTAAAGAGACTAAGAAAATCACCTTTTCTTACATCGGTACTTTTAAGTTTTGCATACATACCCGATTCAAACATTTTTACACGGAGCAGAAGAAGACCCAAACCAAGAACACCGCCAACAATGTAGGCAGTATTCCAGGGTAGGAAATCGCCAACCAACGCAGCCGTAACAGATCCCATAATTCCAACTGACGCCACAATTGCAGTCCCATAGCCTCTTGTTTTTTGTGGAAGAGATTCACCAACAAGTGTTATTGCAGCACCAAGTTCTCCGGCAAGCCCAACACCTGAAAGAAATCTCATAACTGCATAAGCTGAAGGAGTAGTAACAAATGCATTAGCAATATTTGCAACTGAGTATAAAGCTATAGATCCAAACAGAACAGAAACTCTTCCTTTTTTGTCACCTAAAATTCCCCACAATATTCCACCTATCAGCATTCCAATCATTTGCATATTGAGGAGATATACGCCAACATTAACCAGGTTATCGCCAGTTACACCAAGGGCTTTTAAGCTTGAAACACGGACAATGCCGAATAGTACAAGATCATACATATCAACAAAGTATCCAAGGGAAGCTACTATGACTGTAAAGTTAAGAATGGATTTTAATTCAATTTTTTCTTGTTGGATCATAATTACATCTCATTATGTTTGGGTTAATATATTTGGTAACAAAATTATTAGAAGGAAGGTTTTGAAATTTAATATTTAGTGTCCTGGTACATAAGCAACAAAATATTTAAAGGTAAATAGCTTTCTGTGCATTATAAAAAAAACTTTCTTGATACCAGCAAATAGTAATTGGTGAAATTAATATGTGAACAACCAGTTTTTAATTTTCCATTAGTAGAATCAATTATGTATTTTTGATTATACCTAATACATTTTAAGAAAGAAATCGCATTGCATTACATCGGTGAAATAAGTGCACTTTTAACCGCAATACTTTGGTCGGCAACCTCAATATTTTTTTCCGAAGCATCTTTACGTGCTGGCTCCTTGCAGGTAAATATTACGCGGTTAATTCTTGCTACAATTTATTTGGCAATAACAATCCCGATAATGAACCTGTCATTAAGTTTATCTTCTTCTCAAATCATAAATCTGGTGTTGAGTGGAATAATTGGATTAATATTCGGAGATACTTATTTATTCAAAGCATTCCAACATATTGGTCCCAGACTAAGTATGCTTGTTATGTCACTTGCTCCAGCGGTTGCCGCCATCCTTGCTTACTTTTTTTTAGGTGAAGACATATCATTGCTGGGAATTTTTGGAATTATTATAACGATAGCTGGAATTGCGATTGTTGTCTTGCAAAGAGAAGAACATCCAACTTCAAAATATAAAATAAGCAAAATAGGAATTCTTTATGCGTTCTTTGGAGCAGTTGGGCAGGGAGTAGGATTAATTTTTGCAAAACTTGCATTTAATGAAGGAGAAATAAATAGTTTTGTTGCTGCATTTTTCAGGATATTTTCATCGGTAATTATTATGCTGCCGATAGCTTTATTGACAAAAAAATATGATAATCCGTTTAAAGTATTTTCTAAAGATAAAATAGCTTTAGCGTTTACAACAGCTGGATCCATATGCGGTCCGTACTTAGGAATTACCTTAAGTCTTGTTGCAATCTCAAATACAAGTGTTGGAATTGCAGCAACAATTATGTCTATTGTCCCGATTCTTCTTCTTCCAATTGTAAGGATTTATTACAAAGAAAAATTAACCTGGATTTCAATTGTAGGTGCATTTATAACAGTCGGGGGGATTGCTATTCTATTCCTAAGGTGATTTTTGAATTTCATTAATCAACCTAATGTAGCATTCATAATCTGTTTTATTAAAACAAACGAAGATTACTTTTTTAATTGCAATAACATTCTGAAGAAATTTTATTGTTTCTCTTATTGCAATTCTTGCAGCTCTTTCAAATGGAAATCCGTATGCTCCTGTACTTATAGATGGAAAAGCGATTGATTCAACTTTATTTTTCACTGCAAGCTCTAAAGATTTTGTATAGCAACTTGCTAAAAGTTTATCCTCATCATAATTTCCACCATTCCACACTGGTCCAACAGTATGAATAACAAACTTAGCTGGAAGATCATATCCTTTAGTAATTTTTGCATCACCGGTATCACATCCACCAAGAGTTTTACATTCATCCAATAAATGTTTACCAGCTGCTCTGTGAATTGCACCATCAACTCCACCACCTCCAAGCAATGTTCTGTTTGCAGCATTTACAATTGCACCAACTTTTAAAGTAGTAATATCTCCCTGATCAATAATGATTCTATCTTGCATATTATTTCCTAAAAAGTTATCAGTTATTGGATTTAACTGATAGATGAAAACTAAAAACTTTTTGATTTAACACTAAGTTAACTTTTCAATTAATGATTTGTACTTTGGGAATTGTATTAATAAATCGTCTTTTCTCCCCAACTCAAAATCATCAAAATCAAATCCTGGAGATACCGTACAACCGATTAAGGCAAAAGAATCCTTTTCATTAAGCTCTGCACTAAACCAAACTCCGGAAGGAATAACAACTTGGGGAAAATCCCCATCCTCCAATGAACTGCTTATCCTTACTTTTTTATAATTTCCATTTTGATCTATTGAATGAATAGTTAAAGAACTGCCACTGTAAAAATGCCATATCTCATCACTCTTAAGCCGATGAAATTTTGAGTATTGTTCTCCTTCAAGTAAAAAATAGATTGATGTACTAAGATTGCGGTTTCCTTTATATCTCTTTGGTAGAGAGTCTTCTAAAACTAATTCGCTTGAGCGATAAGTTTCCCTGTAATATCCACCTTCCGGATGTGGAAGCAAGTTCAGCTTTCCAATTTTTTCTATTGCTTTAGAATTCATAAAAATATTCCTTCATCTTATGTTCGTAAAATAAATAATTAAAAAGTAACATTGAACTAATAAATTAATTTATCTGTTGAATTAAATAAGAACTTAGTTCTATTGAAAAGAATTCAAGCATTAACAAGAATTCAAAAACAATTAATAGAAAAACACCACATATTTATATCGAGAGGAAATAAATTGAAAACTCAAATAAATTTTGCCAAAGAATCTTTTTTAGTAATGTTACTTTTTTTTGTAATTGGAATAGTTGGTTGCAGTAAAAACGATTCTGTAACTAATCCCTATGGTAATGGTGGTAATACTACTCCCGGTGCTGATGAAGTCTGGATGCAGGGATCCGCATTCAATCCCCGCACAAAAACTGTAGCTGTAGGAACAACTGTAACCTGGACTAATAAGGATGGTGTGATTCATACTGTAACAAGTGGTATCCCGGGGACTCCGGATGGATTATTTAATTCTGGTAATCTTAGTCAAGGTGGAGTTTTTTCCCATAAATTTGATAGCAAAGGAACCTTTAAATATTATTGCATTCCACACCAGAGTTTTATGACCGCAACAATAATTGTTCAATAGGTTAGCTTTATTTAGAAAAAAAAATAACCTCCTCCTAATAATTTATTTGTCGGTTACTTTATTTGTGTCTAAAAAATGATAAAACTAATTTGAGATACGGAATATTTCAAAAAATTTTGTATACGATTTCTACTGGAATCTTTTGTTTGATGAAATCATCAAACAGAAAGAACTAATTTATAAATTCTATTTTAATTTGGAGAAAATATGAAAAAGAACGTTGGTGGATTAGATAAAAATATTAGGATTGGTCTTGCAATAATTATATTTGCCGCAGGTTTATACTTCCAAAGCTGGTGGGGATTGATTGGATTTGGTCCACTGCTAACTGGCTTATTTAGCTTCTGTCCACTTTATGCTATCCTTGGTATAAACTCTTGTAAAGTGAAATCAACAAAATCTTAATAAGGTTCCATTTCTTTTATGCACAAATAATGCAATACGCTCGGAAGGAATAAGAAATTTGTTGTTATAGGAATAATAATATTTTAGTGATAGAATAGTCATTACTCTTTAGTTGATAAAAATAAATTCCACTATGAAGATTATTGGTATCTACATTTATCGTATAAGTCATAGCGGAGTGAACCGCAATGGATGATGGTTGATGTAAAAATTATTTAAAATATCTTGACTTGCCCGAAGCAAGCAGGCACAAAAAACAAATACTTACATGCCAATACCATAGTTTCAAATAGTCAATTTATACCTTTCTTATTGAAGATGAATATGAATGTACAAAATTGGTTTTGATTTTAGTACAATCAAAATGAACCATTATTTTTATTTAATGATGTTTTTAAAAGGGAATGCTAAGAGGGGATTCCCTTAATTCTGATTGTATGATTTTTCTTAGATAAAGAATTGCAACTAACCTTTATCTTCAAAGACAACTATTAATTTATTTGGATGTAATTAGCAAATATCTAATAACTGCGTTCAAGTAAGTGTATATTTTTAATTGGAAAACTTTTCTCGATATTTGAACTAAAGATATTGAGGAATAATGAAAGGGATTTATTTTTCATTATTCCTTTTTTTATATTCAGGTACCTTTTAATTAAAAATATAATTGAATTAATGAAATGTTTTACGGATTGGTTGTTTAACCATACAGGATGGTTGTATAAATCCATACTTCAAAATTCTATATTTTATTTAGATTATTGGTCAATCGTTCACTTTTCATCCGGGGCATTCCTTTTACTTTTATTCTTAGTGATAAGGCTTAAATATAGTTGGCTATATTTATCTCTCATCCTATTCACCTATGAAATAATAGAAGTGTTATTCAAATATTATAACCTGCATATCTTTGCTCCGGAAACTTTTAAAGATCAGTTCACAGATATTATTGTTGGTTACCTTGGTGCTTTGTTTTTAATGTTTGTAGTACGGAATGGGATATTAAATAAAAATCGTACTCGCAAATTACACGAGGATCACATTTTAACATCGCTTGTTAGTTCAGGTACCATAGTTTTTATCTGGATCGGTTTTTTCAATACTCAGTATAATAAATTTTATGCACCTGATGCGGAAGCTTTCAATTGGTTGGTGTTTATAATCTGGGTGATTGTTTTAATAATTATTGTTCAATTATTTGTTAGTTTAACTAAAATATTAAAAAACAAATTCCACTCGTTTTTATTAACGTGGTGTTTATACTTGCTCATCTTCCTTTTTATTTTTGAATTGCCGATTCTCTTTTTTAACTACAATCCTGTTAATGTTATCAGCCAAAAGTTGGGGATATTTTTATTCTTTAATCCCAGCACTGTAAATAATATTTTTTATTTAATATTACCAGCGGTAGCAATCGTAACTTATGAATTGTTGCTAAAAATCCGCAACACAGCAATTAAAAATGAAATTGAGAAAAGGAATATTTATCAGTAATGGAAAAACCTAAATTAAATTATAAAAAAATCTTGCTGATATGTGCAATATTTATAGCTGCAGTAATAACAACTGTTGTGATCTATTATTATTTATATCTGAATTATGGTGAGCGTGTGTCCGAAAGAATTTCTGATAATATAATTGTTATTAATGATCTGTTCACAAGTATGTATCTTGTTAAAACTAATGATGGTTATTTTGCTATAGACACTGGTTATTATGAAAGTACTTTGGAAAAAGGACTGAAGTATAATTTTATACTTCCTGGTGATGTTAAAGCCGTGCTTTTAACCCATTCCGATTTTGATCACCAGGGCGGGATTGAATTATTAAAACATGCAAAATATTATTTATCCAAAGAAGAAAACAACATGATCTTGAATAAAACAAGGCGCTTAAAATTTATTCCCTTCATTTCAAATTCACTCAAAATTGATAAATATTCTTTATTAAATGATAATGAAGAATTTTATATCGGCAATAGAAAGATTAAATGCATTTCTTTACCGGGGCATACATATGGCTCGATGGGTTACCTGGTTGATGATAAATATTTGTTTACAGGGGATGCCTTCCGAATTAAGAATGGTAAGCTTTCATTACCGTATATTAAAATACTTGCTATGAACATTGATTCAATGAAATATAGTTTAAGAAAAGTTGCTCAACTCAACGGCATCAAATTTATATTTTCATCTCATTCAGGTTTTACAAACGATTTTGATTTTGCAGTATCTGATTGGAAAAAATAATTTGCCGGTATTTTTTATCCGACTTATTCTAAATGTTACCGTTGTTTTTGCCTGCAAATTCTTCAACTTTTCTAAAAACTCTCATAAAATTTTCGCCCCATATTTTTCTAATATCATTTTTGGAATATCCTCGCTTTAATAATTCAATTGTAATGTTCTTCATTTCACTAACATCAAAGCATCCGGTTACTTCACCTCCACCATCAAAGTCAGTTCCAATACCTACATGATCAATCCCGGCAACATTTACTATGTGATCAATATGATCTACTACATCAGAAACTGTGGCAAGAATGCGTGGATATAACTTTTCTAATTCAGCTTTTTCTTTAGCAATTAATAATTGAATCTCCGATGTAAGTGTATCAGACTTTGGGTATTTAGCACGGAAAACTGCAAATGCAGAATCTCTTTTAAGATTGCCTGAAAAAGTTTTTACATAATCGCTTAAAATGCATATTTGTATTACCCCGCCATTATCAGCTAGCTTTTTAAGGAGCGAGTCTGAAAGATTTCGGGGACTATTACAGATTGAACGCGCGCACGAATGTGAAGCAATTACAGGTACCTTTGATAATTTAATTACATCAAGAAATGTTTTATCGGATACATGCGAAATATCTATTATCATTCCGGTTTTATTCATCTCATCAACTACTCTTTTGCCGAAATCACTTAAACCATTATGCTTAACTGAATCAGGATCGGTAGATGAATCACAAATGTCATTATTTTTTGTGTGGCAAAGAGTTATGTATCTTACACCAAGATCATAATATTTTTTTATCAGTGATGGATCATTGCCAATTGCATATCCATTCTCTATCCCAATGTAAATAGCTGCTTTATTATCTGATTTTATTCTGTACGCATCTGCTGAACTAAGCGCTAAAGATGAAAGCGTGGAATTTTTTTGAATCACGGTTTTAATTGTATCAATTAATCTCATTATCCTTTCTTTTGCTTTTTCATTTCCCTCAGAAGTTCTGGGACCTTGTGCAATATAAGCGGCAAAAAATGCGGCATCTAATCCACCAGATTTCATTCTCGGAAAATCTAACTTACTGTCATCTGTTATGGAATCATGTTTTTTACTTATATCGAAATTATCATACAAAAGCCTTAGTGGGGTATCTGTGTGAGTATCTATTGTTAACATTTCCTTATGCAATTCCGAAGCTTCATCGCTAAGCTCCGTTAAACTTTTAGCAGCACCGCAGCCAATAATAATTAAACAAGCAGCAAATAGCGGGATATAAAGAAAGTACTTTTTCATTTATCCACCATGATTTTTAATGGCGAAAGATATGAAAAAATTTACAAAGTCGTAATTAATATGCCAGAGTGAAGAATTTTAAAAAGAATGTATCAATTTTAAAAAGTAAATGGATTCCCGAGTAGGTAACCAAAAGTCCGCACAGTAAAGACAACCAAAAATTTCCAAAAGAATCTCTTTGATAATTTGTATTTTATATTGGTCATTCAGGAAATATTGGAACTATGAAAATACTTGTTGTTGAAGATGAACTTGATCTTAAGAACTCCATCCTTACTTTTATAAAACAAGACGGTTTTTTATGTGAAGGAGTTTCAAAGTATGAACACGCTTTGGAAAAGGTTAATCTTTATGAGTTCGATTGCTTTATAATTGATATAACTTTGCCGGATGGCAATGGTTTGGATTTAATAAACAAAATAAAGCAAATTCAACCTCAGGCTGGGATAATTATTATCTCTGCAAAGAACAGTTTAGAGGATAAAATAACCGGACTGGATCTTGGTGCTGACGATTACTTAACGAAACCATTTCATCTTGCAGAATTAAACTCCAGAATTAATTCAGTTTTACGGCGTAGATTTTACCAGGGAAAAGATGAAATAAAGCTGAACGAAATGATGATTTTACCGGATAGGCACGAATTACTTATTAAAGAAAATAAAATTGATTTAACTAAAAGGGAATTTGATCTCCTAATGTATCTGGTTACAAATAAAGAAAAAGTTATTACAAAGGAAGCAATTGCGGAGCACATCTGGGGTGATGATTCCAATTCATTTGACAATTTTGATTTTATTTACACGCATATTAAAAATCTTCGCAAAAAAATTTCTGATTATGGTGGTGGTGATTATATAAAATCTATTTATGGATTAGGATACAAATTTACATTAGAATGAAACTGATTAATAAAATAAGTTACCGGCTGCTTATAAATTCGTTTATTATGTTAGTTATACTTGCTTTCTTTTCTTTCTTTTTAATCGATTATATTCTTGAATCAGAAATTAATGACCAGCTGATAACAACCCGAAACATTCTTGTTAAAAACCAACTAATACAGAAACAATTAGTACTTTCCCCAATTATTTCTATTGAAAAGGTTAATGAAGGAATTAATAATGATGTTTATAAGGATACACTTATTTACGATTCCAACGAACATGAAAATGAAGAGTTCAGAGAATTGATTTCCTATGTGAAATCAAGCGATGGAATTTTTAAGATAATTGTCCGTTCTTCTTTAATCGAAAAGGAAGATTTATTATTAACCATACTGATAATATTTCTTTCTGTTTATCTTTTGTTTGTTGTGTCTTTGTTCGTTATTAATAAACGTAGCGCTAATAAAACATTAAAACCATTTTACAATGCCCTTGAACGCATCCGTTCTTTCAGTCTTTCAGAAAAGAAATTATTTACAAGTGAAAAGAGCAAAATTGATGAATTTAATTTCTTGAATGAGATATTACAGAACCTGACCGAAAAGATTATTAAAGAATATCTTCAGGTAAAAGAATTTACTGATAATGCTTCCCACGAAATTCAAACCCCGCTTGCAGTAATTAAATCAAAGCTGGATTTGTTTATTCAAAAAGAAAACCTGAATGAAGAACAGATAGAACTTTTTCGATCTATTTATAACAATGTGAACAAGTTAATTAGATTGAATAAATCGCTTCTTCTATTAACTAAGATAGAAGGAAATCAGTTTTCTGAATCAACTGAAATTGATTTGCGGAAAATATTGGAAAAAGAGGTTGAAGAAATAGTGGAGCTTGCCCAATTAAACTCTATTACGATTGAAAAAGAAATAATTTCTTCTCCTGTTATTTCAGCCAACGAACCTCTGATTGTAATCCTGATCAAAAACATTCTTACTAATTCTATTAAGCACAATGTTAAACCCGGTAGAATAAAACTTTGTCTTAAAGAAAATATTTTATTTTTAGAAAATACAGGTGCGGAATTAAAAGAGAATCCTGAAAGGCTATTTGAACGATTTTACAAAAGGGTGGATTCAACAGAATCGGTTGGGCTTGGGCTGGCAATAGTAAAACAGATTTGCTTATTGTACAATTTTGATATTAGTTACAAATATAGAAATGGATGGCACTCGATTTCGATTCAATTTATAAAGTAAAATTAAATTGTAACAATTTATTTAAAGGAGGATTTATGAAACCATATATAAACATATTGAGAATTGTTTTTTGTTTCATTGTAGTGTTTATTTCAGAAAACTTATTTGCACAAACTTCAGGTTATAAAATCGTAAATAAAATTTTAATTGAAGGAGAAAACCGTTGGGACTATTTATCGATAGATAAAACTCATAACCGCTTGTTCGTTTCTAACAGCTCTAAAGTTCACGTGATCGATTTGCAATCAGATTCCAAAATTGGTGAACTAATTGGACTAAATGGAGTGCACGGAATTGAATTTGCTCCGGAGTTTAATAAGGGATTTATTACAAGTGGAAGAGATAGCTCAGTAATAATATTTAATCTTGATGATCTAAAACAAAAATCTAGAATAAAAATTGATGGGAAAAATCCTGATGCAATAATTTATGATTCGTTTACCAAAAGAATATTTGTATTCAACCACAGCAGTAACAGTGCGTCTGCAATTGATGCTGAATCTGGAAAGCTATTAAAAACTTTTCCTTTAGAAGGTATGCCCGAGTTTGCAGCCTCCGATTTAAAAGGTAAAATGTTTGTTAATCTTGAAGATAAAAATGCAGTAGATGTAATTGACACAAGAAATTTAAAGGTTATTGCCAAATGGAATATTGCGCCTTGCGAATCTCCAACCGGAATGTCGATAGACAGAAAGAACAAAAGATTATTTATAACAGGAGATAATCAAAAACTGGCAATAGTTGATTATTCATCCGGACAGGTGGTAACTACAATGCCGATCGGCAGCAAAGTAGATGGCTGTGCTTTCGATCCTGGTACTAATTTAATTTTCACCTCAAATGGAGAAGGAACAATAACAATTATTAAAGAAAAAACTCCTGACGATTATACTGTAATTGATAATATTCAAACAGTTAAAGGAGCCCGTACAATTACGTTGGATGAAAAGACTCACAAAGTTTATACTTTATCTATGATTGAAAAACCTGATAGCAAAGAAAAAAGTTTTGGAGTTCTAATACTGGATAATAATAAATAATCAGATGCTTATAATAATCTGAATATTTCAACTGATGTTTCTAAAAAAATAATATTAACTTTTATCTTATGAAAAAATCAGTAGTTTTATTTTTTTTATTGTTACTTAAAACAATATTTGCGCAGCATAATCTGGAATTCTTTCTACAGGAGGCTTACAAAAATAATCCACAATTAAAAGAATTTTCACAATCGTTCATAAATACCAGGTTAGAACGTGAATTAATAAACGCAGAAAATGTACTGCCTAAAATAAGTTTAACCGCTAATTATTTGTTTGCTCCCTTTTTTAACAATAATGGTAAAATAATTTCTACAAATCCAGGTGCGAATGCCATTGGTTATGATGTTGGTATAACCAACGGCGGTTTATATTCTGCACAAATTAATCTTGAGAAAAATTTATTCAACGGTTACCTTACAGATGCCCTTGAGCAGCAAATTTTAATAAAGGATGGCGCAGTAAAAAACAATATAATCTTACTAAAGCACGAACTTGAAAAACAGGTTACAGATATTTATTTGCAAACGTACCTTTCCTTTAAGCTGCTTAATCTTGAGAATGAAATCCTTTCTTCCATTAAAAAAGAAGAATCGATTGCTGCTATTTTATTAACGAGCGGATTGTTAAAGGAATCCGAAATATTATTATTGAAAATTGAAGTTGACAATCAAACTAATGCAATCAACAATTCCACGGTGCAGTTCAGAACAAATCTTAACCAGCTTTTAATTTTGTGTGATATAAAAGATACTTCGATTACTCAAATCGATTCGGTTGAACTTAAACTGGTTAATGCTTCTAAAGAATCATTTTTTAATAAGAAATTTGAAAATGACAGCCTAGCATTATTAAATCAGCAAACTATATTCGAATCAAAGTACCAGCCTCAGGTTTCTCTTTTCTTTAATACCGGATTGAATGCCATAGAGATTGAAGGTATTCAGCGTAAGTTTGGATTGAGTGCCGGAATAAATTTTTCAATGCCTATCTTCGATGGTAACCAGAAATCTATTACGCGTCAACAGAATGATCTCTCACTCAAATCCATTTCATTCTATAAAGAATATTTTTCTAATCAGCTAAACAACCAACGGAAAAATTCGCTGGATAAAATCCAATCACAGAAAAACAATCTTAATAATCTTCAGAACCAAATTAAAAATTATGAAAAAGTTATTTTAATATCGGAATCTGAATTGAAGCAAGGAAATATTTCGATGGTGGATTATCTGACCATCCTTAAAAACTTTATTGAGCTAAAGAAAAATTTTATTACCGTGCAATTCGAGTATCAGTCAGAAATAAACAGCTATAATTATTGGAACTGGTAAAATGAAAAATGAACGACTTAAAACCGGCGCAGTTTCTCTATTACTATTTTTCCTGGCAATTATATATTACAGTTGCAATTCTAAAAAAGATGAACAGATAGAAGCTGCATCCGGAGCACCAGTTAAGTTTGTAAATCCTTTAACAACAAAAATGATTGACTATCTTCAGCTTAACGCTAATACTGTTTATCTAAAAAAGGAAATTGTACGCGCGGGATTTCAAGGATATATACAAAAAATATTCAAAAACATTGGCGATGAAGTAAAGCAAGGCGAAGTTCTGCTTTTACTTCAGACAAAAGAATCATTTGCAATGGATAATATTACAGATAAAACTGTTGAAGGAACTAAATCATCTGTTCAAATAAAAGCAAAGTCGAACGGAATTCTTACTCAGCTAAATTATCATTCGGGTGATTATATTTCCGAAGGAGAACAGATTGCTGTAATGGCGAATCCCAATTCCTTAAAAGTAACTTTAAACGTTCCCTACCAAAATTCGTCTGAAATAAAAATTGGTCAAACATGCAATCTTATACTTCCAGGTGGAAGAAGCCTGGTTGGTAAAATTACTAGTTCAATTCCAAGTATGGACGCAGAATCGCAAACCCAAACTTATTTAATTACTTGTAATGAATTAGTTGTACTTCCGGAAAATTTAAATCTTACCGTAAAAATTCCAATACACACAATAAACAGCGCAACAGTATTAAACAAAACTTGTGTATTAAGCAATGAAAACCTTGATCAGTTTTGGATTATGAAATTGATTAATGATAGTACCGCTGTAAGGATGAATGTAATGAAGGGAATTGAGAATGATTCGCTTATACAAATTTTATCTCCTAAACTTAACATCAAAGATGAAATAATTTCTGAAGGAGGTTATGGTCTTACTGATACAGCTAAGATAATTATCGTGCGATAATAATATGAATAATTTCTACTCAAAATATAAAAGTCCAATACTCATAATTATCCTTGTAATTCTGTTCGGTGGAGTTTACTCGCTTGAAAAACTAAAATCAGGATTGTTCCCGGACATCACTTTTCCTAAAATAAAAATTATTGCAGAAAATGGTCAGCAACCGGTAGATAAGATGATGGTTACCGTGACTGTTCCATTGGAAAATGCAATTAAAAAAGTAGAAGAATTAAGTTTGATAAGAAGCATTACAAGCCGTGGGAGCTGCGAAATTTCTGCTTTCCTAAATTGGAATACCGATGTTGATCTTGGCAAACAAAGAATTGAAGCCCAGATAAATGCAATCCGCCAGGTGCTGCCGCCAGACATTGGAATTACTATTGAGAAAATGAATCCTTCCATTCTACCAGTGATGGGATTTTCTTTGGAAGGTGAAGGGAAAAGCCAGATAGAATTAAGACAAATTGCAGAATATACTATCAAACCATTCCTCTCCCGTGTAAAAGGTGTTGCAGAAGTTGGTGTAATTGGGGGAAAGGTGAAAGAGTATCATATCATTTTAGATCCGGCTAAAATGAGTCAGCTTGGAATTACTCCTAAATTAGTTTCAACTGCATTATCAGAATCAAACATTATCGTTGCAAATGGATATCTGAAAGATTATAACCGGCTTTATCTTTCAGTTACTGATGCATCAATACATAATAAAGAGGAATTGGAAAATACTTCTGTTTTAAATTCTGATAAAAGAAATATCAGCATAAAAGATTTTGCCGTTGTTGAAATTGGTGAACGCAAGGAATATGTAAAGATAAAAGCAAATGGAAAAAATGTTCCTTTGGTAGCTGTATTAAAACAGCCAAACGTAAACTTGCTTGAAGTTGTGGACGGTGTTAAGCAGCAGCTAAAAGAATTAAACAAAATCCTTCCGGAAGGAGTCCAGCTAAAATCCTATTATAATCAAGCTGATTTTGTAAGCGATGCAATTGGTAGTTTGAAAGACGTTTTGTGGATTGGACTTTTATTAAGCATTATAGTTACAATATTTTTCCTACGGTCTATAAAAGCAAGTTCTGTAATACTTATTACCATTCCTGTTACACTTGGTTTAACTTTAACAATTATGCTGGCATTTGGTTATACATTAAATATTATGACTATTGGTGCAATTGCCGCATCAATAGGATTAATAATTGATGATGCAATTGTTGTGGTAGAACAAATTCACCGAACTCACGAAGAACATCCGGAAACTGGTAGTTTTGAACTTGTTGGAAAAGCAGTAAAATATCTTTTTCCAGCAATGGTTGGTTCTTCGTTAAGTACAATAGTAATTTTCCTTCCTTTTGTTTTGATGACTGGTGTAGCCGGTGCTTATTTTAAAGTAATGACAGATACAATGATTATTACGCTTACCTGTTCCTTTTTTGTAACGTGGCTTGGACTGCCGGCAATTTATCTTTTACTTTCCAAGGATTCTTCTTCAATTAAAATTAATCCGGTAGAAACAAAGAAAAAAAACTGGGTTGATTACTTTATACACAGACCGGCTATTTCCATAATTTTTGTAAGTGTCCTCATTATTCTCTCACTCATAATTCTCCCGAAACTTCCGAGCGGCTTTCTACCGGAGATGGATGAAGGTTCAATTGTACTCGATTACTTAAGTCCTTCAGGAACTTCACTTGAGGATACAGACTATATGTTAAATTATATTGATGGTATTCTAAGCAAAACACCAGAAGTGGAAAGCTATTCGCGGCGTACCGGAACGCAGCTTGGATTTTTTATAACAGAACAAAATAACGGTGATTATCTTATTCAATTAAAAAAGAAAAGAAATAAAACAACAGAAGAAGTATCCGATGAGATAAGGAAAAAGATTGAAGATGCATTTCCTTCTTTGCAGGTAGACTTCGGACAGGTTATTGGCGATATGCTGGGCGACCTTATGGCTTCGATTCAGCCGATTGAAGTAAAAGTGTTTGGAGATAATCATCAGCAATTAAAAAAGACAGCCGATGAAATTGCTAAGGTTGTAGAAGAAACTCCCGGCACCGCTGATGTATTTAACGGGATTATTGCTGTTGGTCCTTCTATTTTATTTGAACCAATTACTCCAAATTTGCTTCGGTACCAGATGACTCCGCAGGATTTCCAATTTCAAATGCAGACTAAAACCGATGGAGCAATATTGGGAAGCATATTAGAACCCATTCGTGCAGTTGATATTAAAATGTTTGAGGCACCGGTTAATCCTTCTTTTAACCAGCTTAAACAAACTAAATTGTTTTTACCAGATGGTAAGCTCAAATCGATTAATGAGTTTGCAAATATAAAAATTGTGGCTGGAGTGGCAGAAATTGAAAGAGAAAATCTTAAACCCATGATTCCAATAACAGCACGATTGAATAACAGAGATTTGGGCAATACATTACTGGATATTCAGAAAAACATTTCAAAAAAAATCAATCTTCCATCCGGCACACAAATAACTTATGGTGGCTCTTATGCAGAACAGCAAAACGCTTTCAAGGAATTGTTGATAATTTTACTCCTGGCATTACTTCTTGTTTTTACAGTAATATTATTTCTTTTCAGAAGGATAAGAGTTGCACTATCAATAATTTTTATTGCTGTCCTTGGGTTAGCGGGCTGCATCATTGCATTATTTGTAACCGGCACTCCGCTTAATGTTGGCAGCTATACCGGCATAATAATGATTGTCGGAATTATCGGTGAGAATGCAATATTTACATACCTTCAATACAACGAAGCAAGAAAGGAAGGAAAGAATCTGGATGACTCGATTGTTTACTCCATCTCTATGCGTCTGCGTCCAAAACTTATGACTGCGATTGGTGCAATTACTGCACTCTTTCCTTTAGCCCTTGGATTAGGAACTGGCGCTCAGCTTCATCAGCCGCTTGCTGTGGCAATAATCGGAGGATTAATCTTCGGTCTTCCGCTTTTGTTAATTGTCTATCCAACTCTACTTAGAAAAATTGAATGAAGGCTTAGTACTTCAAAATGTCTTCAGAATCAATTTATATTTTTTGGTAGAACACTTTTTATTAATCCGGATCTAAAAATGAAAAGAAAATATTTCTTCATTCTTTTGTTTGTAATTTCTTGTTCTTTATTAGCTCAGAATAAATCTAAATCTGCTATAACTGATTCTGGTTGGTTGAATGAATTTAAATTAAAACCGGAAAATCTTTCCTCAACTGGTGCTAATACATACTTCATATTAAATCCCGGTTATCAGTTGATTCTTTCCGGAAAAGAGGAAAGCTCCGAAGTTATTCTGACTATAACTGTATTGAATGAAACAAAATTAGTCGATGGATATGAATCAAGAATTGTTGAAGAAAAAGAAGTTAAGGATGGAATGGTTGCGGAAATTTCTAGAAATTACTTTGCGATTGATAAGCTAACAAATGATGTTTATTATTTTGGTGAACAAGTTGATATGTATAAAGATGTAAAAATAATAAACCACGAGGGTTCATGGGAATCTGGAAAGGATGGAGCAAAATTTGGGTTGGCAATGCCGGGTAAAATAAAAGTGGGACAAAAATATTATCAGGAAATTGCACCAGCTATTGCGATGGACCGAGCTGAAATTATTTCAAATAAAATTACTTCAAAAACATCGGCTGGAAAATTTGCACTTTGCCTTAAGACGGAAGAAACTACTCCATTAGAAAAGAATGTAAAGGAATATAAGATTTATGCCCCCGGGATTGGTCTTATTAAAGATGGTCAGCTGGTTTTAAAAAAGTTTGGTTATATAACTAAATAACATATTCGTTCTATTTTAAAATAATTAAGAGGTAAATATGAAATCTATAAGTTCTTTATTGTTAGTGTTATTCATTTCCGGTTTTCTAATGGCTCAGAAAACATCTGTTCCGCAAAAGATTAAAGATTCATTTAATAAATTATATCCACAAGTTACAGAAGTAAAGTGGAGTAAAGAAGGTAAGAATGAATTTGAAGCCGGCTTTAAAGTAAACGGAGTTAAAACATCTATAGTTTTGGATGTAAAAGGTAAATTGATAGAAACCGAGACAACAATTCAGACTACTGAATTACCTAAGGGTGTAGAAGAATTTATTAAAAAAAATCATCCGGATCATAAAATTACTGAAACCGCAAAGATAGTTGATTCTAAAAGCATTGCAACTTATGAGGTTGAAATAACAAAAGGAAAACAAAAGAAAGATCTTATCTTTGATAATTCCGGTAAACTTGTTGTTAAAAAAGAAATGAAGGGAAAAAAAGATAAGGAAGGTAAAGAAGAAGACGAGGAAAAAGATTAGGTTAATATGAGGGAGTGGAATGGTTCTGATCCATTGCATTCCCTCTAAATTTTTAAGTACTCTCAGTCTGCAAATCTAAAAATCTAAAGTTAAAAGTTATTTATCTTAACTCGCTTTCTTAAATAATTCTCTGCCAATTATTTTTTATTGTTTTTCCGAATTTGTTGCTTCTCTCCATCTCCTAAGTTATAGTTTTTTATTTTCAATTTACTTTTACTACATTTATTTAAGTAGCAGTTGAAAATGCAAAGTACCGTATATACAATAAGGAGTAATAATGAATTCAGAAAGCTAGGAAAATCTGATGCAACACTATCTGCATTAGGACTGGGATGTATGGGTATGTCTGATTTCTATTCCAGAGGTGTAAATGATGAGGAAAGTATTGTTGCATTGGATATTGATTTATCTGATGAAGATTTAAAAAGAATTAATGAAATAATACCAGTTGGATCAGCAGCTGGTACCCGTTACCAGGAAGCCGTGATGAATACAGTAAACCGTTAAAAAATATTTTATAATTTGCATTATAAATTCTCAATGATTTAATTCTAATTTCTAATTTCAAATTTCAAATTTCCAAAATCTGAATTCATAAAACCACAGTGATAAAGGAAAACTTATGAAAGAATTATTATTAGATACCGCCAGAAGATCAATCCATTACCGGGAAGAAATACTTAACCGCTCTGTAGTGCCAACTGCAGAAGCTATAAAGCAGTTGAAAAAATTCGATATCCCATTTCCTCAAAATCCAAGTACACCGGAAAATGTAATAAATATGCTTGATGAAATTGGATCTCCGGCAACTATGGGAATTTCCGGCAGAAGATTTTTTGGCTTTGTAATCGGTGGTTCTTTGCCTGCTGCTGTTGCTGCCAGTTGGTTATCTACGGCGTGGGATCAGAATGCAGGACTTTTTGTTGGTTCACCTATTGGGATTGTTTTAGAAGAAGTAAGCTTGAAATGGCTTTTGGAAATTTTTGGTTTGCCTTCCGAAAGCGGCGGCTCATTTGTTACCGGTGCAACGATGGCAAACTTTACAGCATTAGCCGCCGCAAGACATTCAATATTAAAAAATGAAGGCTGGGATGTTGAAGCAAATGGATTATTTGGTGCTCCTCCTATTGATGTTATTGTTGGTGAGGAAGCCCACCCATCTCTCTTCAGAGGACTTTCATTATTAGGACTGGGGAGAGAAAGAGTTAAAAAAGTACCCGTTGATAATCAGGGAAGAATTAATCCAGACAAATTTCCGGAAATTAAAGGACCAACAATTGTTTGTGTACAAGCAGGAAATGTTAACACAGGCTCTTTCGATCCCATAAGAAAAATTTGTGAAATATCTAAAAGTGCTAATGCATGGGTTCACGTTGATGGAGCATTTGGTTTATGGGCTTCGGTGGTTCCATCTAAAAAATATTTAACAGATGGTATTAACCTGGCAGATTCCTGGGCAACAGATGCTCACAAATGGTTAAATGTTCCTTATGATTCCGGACTTGCTTTCGTAAAAAATTCAGAATCACTTAGATCCGCTTTATCTTTAACAGCAGCTTATCTTCCACAGGGAGGACATAGAGAACCTTCGCAGTATTCGCCTGAATTATCAAGACGATCAAGAGGAATTGAAGTATGGGCAGCATTGTATTCTCTCGGTAAATCTGGTTTAAGTGATATGATTGAGAGGACTTGTAATTATGCCGGGATGTTTGCAGCGGGTTTAAGCAAAGCTGGTTTTGAAATTTTGAACGAGGTTGTAATAAATCAGGTACTTGTTTCATTCGGAACTCCTGATGAAACAAAAATAATAATAAAAGAATTACAGGAAGATGGAACATGCTGGTGCGGTATTACTGAATGGCAGGGACGAACAGCTATGCGAATAAGCATTTCTTCGTGGGCAACAACTGAAGAAGATGTTCAAAAATCCCTGGAAGCAATGATAAGAATAGCCAAGAAAGTTAGAGAATACTCCCGGCAACAAGTTTAACTATTTACGCTCCCACAATTTATAATGCACAATGTATAATAATTTATAATGTACAATGTATAATTTATAATTAAATGCTTTTATTCCAGATTCACCGGGTTACCGTTTTTTCCCATTTTAGTTTCTATCTCAATTGTGAAATGGCAAATGTCAAACGATAAAAGCGAAAAGTAATTCTTACTTTTTTCACTATTTAATTTTAATACTTTTATTAAACGAATTGATATAAAATTATAAAACTGAAAATCCCACTTCTTTTAAATAATTAAATGTGCAGTCGTAATATTCCGATTTTCGGGTTGCATCCTCCGGATTACCTTCCGGAACAACTATTACCATTCCTTGTCTAGCTCTAGTCAAAAGGACACGATAAGCATTTTTCAAATATTGTTTTCTTTCTTCTTGGTTGATATTATTCCATGTATTTCCTACAAAGGAGTAAGTCCCCCAACCATTTTTTGAATAACGAAAATCTGCATCCCAAGTAACACAAGTCCAATCTAGCTCTAATCCTTGAATATCGAATTCAGTTGCAACATCTTCTAAATAATATGAAGAACGTACATCATCTTTTTTATTTAGAAACCAATGAATAGGATTCATTGGTGATTTGACATCGATAGCAAAGGGTTTTAATCTTTGGGCTTGAGATGAAACTATTATTCCATAACGCTCACTTCCTCTGGCTCTTTCCTTTAACCATTTTTTTGCAATGCACAAATTACGTGTAAGTACTATGGGGTATTTGTCCTTTATTTGTTCGTAATTTCTTTTTGTCTCTTCCATTTTGAAGTCAAGTAAGTTTTTTATAACAGAAGAGAGATTTTCGGCGCGGAATGATCGGATAGAAACTGCAAGATGTAAACAGTCATTTGTAAAAACATTTTTCCTGTTTTCTAAAAGCTTAATTGCATTACCAGCAGCATATTCAGTATCTGTCAATCTCGATGAAAGATAAACATCCCAATTTAGGAAAGATTTATTTAATGAATCTATCCATTCACTTATACCAGCTTCTCCAGTATTAATTTCTTGACCGCCACCAACTAAGCAAATAATAACTGCCCAATCTTTATGTCTGTCCAGACATGAGATTAAAAATTCTGGTTCAGAATAAGCGAAATTTGGTTGATTTTTTTTCCGCTTCATAAAATTTGCAGTCTGCTTCAAATTCCATGCACGCTGTGCTTCATCAAAAATTGCAACATGATCAAATGGAGGAATTGTAGATTGGATTAAACATTCATCTCTAAAATTGTGAACATTTTGGATAAACATTTTTACTTCTCTTAAAACCTCTCCTTTTTTTATTTTAGCCCCATTTTGTTTTACTCTATCACATTTATCACGGGTTAAAGCTTCCCTTAAAATATTTACAAGAGGTCCATTTCCAGAAAGAAATACACTTGTAATTCCTTTTTCTTTATCTAAATGTTTTGTCGCAACATTTAATCCTACCAATGTTTTTCCTGCGCCAGGAACACCTGTTACAAAACAAATTGATTTCTTTCTATTCTGTTTTGAATTATTAATTATCTTAGTTATTGCACTACTTGTTTCACTTAAATTAATTGCTGAGGCATCACTTCGCGTTATTTCAGTGACAGAATGATTATTGTAAAGTGCCATTGCTGCTTCGATAATTGTTGGAGTGGGGCAGTATCTTCCTACTGACCATTTTTCGCAATCTATGTTTTCACCCTTCGCAAATTGTAATACATCATTTATTACTTTGTAAAGTAGGGCAGAATTTGTTCTAATAGGGAAAAGAAGATTATCATTATGTGGTGTTAAATTTATAATTGAAGAAATTTTTTTTGCTTCCGTTGCAATTAAAATTGGTGCAATTAAAAGTTTGTGACTCGTTTCATGAAAGTTTTTCAAATCAAGTGCATAATCAAAAACTTGATCAATAGAACCCATTGAAAATTCTTTTTCGCCAATCTTAAATTCTAAAACAAAAATCACATTTTGAATAATCAAAATAACATCAATTCTTCTTCCCATTCTTGGAATTGAATATTCAAAGAAAATTGAACCCTTTAGATTTTCTAAAATTATTTTTAGAATTTCAATTTGAATAGTCCAAGCGAATATCTGGGTCTGTTCTAAGGAATATTCAATGTTTGTAGTGAGCTTACCTAAAATTCTATTAGTGGAATCTTGAAGAAAATCAGAAATGGAAGACGAATAATAATATCGTTGCATTTATTAGGTCGATTTTTAGGAATATTTGAAATTACTTACAAGAAAACTAAACCCATGGATAATTAGATGCAATTTTATTTTTTCTTTCACATTCATAAAAGCCTTTAACAACGTTCCGTTAGTTTTAAATACTTCTCTTATTCTTTTCAATTTCCTCTTTGCAAACTTCGGGTTTTATTTACATCTGCAGTGGAAATTTTGAATTTATACCTTCATATTTTATAAAGACAAATTCAAATATTGTTTTGTTATTAGTATTCAATAAATAAACACACTAATCCCAATTCCAACAGCAAATATTTTTGTGGTAGTTACAAGCGGATAGTAAGTGCCTGCATCTTCCTTTTCTTTGTAAATTGTATAAGTTACTTTTGGTTCAAGAGCAACATTCCTTCCAAGGAAATATTCAATTCCTGCAAAGAATGAAAATACATTAGTGTGTACTTTATAAACTTTCCTCTCCACGTCAGGACCGTAACGGTAAGAGTTTGCTTTATTAATTGCTGTATAATTATAAAATGCACCAACAAATGGAATCACCTTTTCCACACTAAAATAATACTTTATAGCTGGTCCTGCACCAATCGAATACTCCCAGAAATCATTAAATGAAGAACGGTTGTAATTTATTGAAAGTCCAAGCGAAAGGTTAGCAATTATAAAGTAATCTGCCCCGGGATTAAGATTAAACCTGGTTTCTGTATCTTCATACGATTGCCACTGTACAGATATACTGGAATAAGATAAACTGCCGGATAAACTATATACACCTTTACTAACCGGAGTTTGTGCATAAAAGTAAACTGATAATAAAATGAACAGAATAGAGAATGATCTTAAGAATTTCATTTTTAATCCCCTCGATTATTATTTAAATGATTCAGAAAAATTCCAAACATCAAACCTTTAAAACAATAATTATTTCCTATCTGCCAGAGAGCAGGTATAAAGCCATAAGATGAGAATGAGTTTAAAGAATCTCAAAATAATTGTCCAGTCAATAAAACATCAAACAATCTAACATTTAATCAACTTGTCAACGGTGGGTGGGAGTGGAAATAACGCTAAACTAATTATCAATTTTTCAGAAGTTTCTCATGAATATTCATAACCAAACAATTTTTATTTTATTTTCAAGCTGCTTAAATTCCTTATCACCAGTTACAAGAGCAGCTTGTTTATTTTTTGCAAGCGCAGCAGCAAATGCATCTGCGAACGATAATTTGTTAAAGGCTTTTATTTCGGCAGCTTCAATAGTTAAATTTTTATTAGCTTCAACAATTGTGATGGGATATCTGTTAAGCGTATTTAAAAACAAATCAGCGGCTTCCTTACCTTGTTCCCTTAAAAATATGTAGTATAATTCGCCCCAATTAATAACACATAAGAATATTTCAGCTTCATTATCAATACCTTTTCTTAATACGTCAGCAACTATATCAGCATTTTTTTCTCCTTCCAGGTAACATATTAATGCATATGAATCCAGAACATACCTTTTTATTTTTTTCATAATTCACGTTCCTTCTTCTTTTCTTCCATTAAAGCTTTTAATAATTTGCCCCCCGTTTTGAACATTCCTTTATTACGCTCTATGGTTTCATGTGTTATCGGAATTATTCTTATTCCTTCCTCCTCTTCTATAATATGAACTTTGGTGCCATTTTTAATTCCGTATCTGTTCCTGATTTTAGAAGGTATTACCATCTGCCCCTTTGAAGTTATAATTGCTGTTTCCAATTTTAATTCCTTTCCTATTATCTGTTATAAATATAACATTAATTAAAAAGTAAGTCAACGCTTATTTTGTAGGAAATAATAATTTTGTAGTAATATTTATGCTTAGTAGTAATTGCTATCAGGCGCATTAAAATAGTTTAGTTTTGTATCTGGCATTTATTACCGCAGCCTGATTTTCAATTTGTTTTTGCTAAGTGATCCTCTGCGGTTCTCGGTGTACATTGTTTAATTGTTTCATTCCCCCATAAATAACATCCTCTTTTATTTTTCTTTCCTGTAAGTGCGTTTAGTATAAATTGATTTAATAAATGTAAAATTTAGAATGTAAAATTTATAATTGTTTTAATATTAAGGCTGAGGAAAATAAAAAAAATCCGGATTTAATGAGAAAGTTATCAACAACAAATCCACGATTGATGATACAGAAATAGAATAATGATTGTTGATGTAAAAATATACTTAACTTTACAACATTGTTATTCACATCCTCAATCCCCAAATTGTTCTTGATAAATCTTAGAGCTCTGTAATTCATAATTCAGCATTACTTTTCTCGTTTTTCTTCGTTTTTACCTCAGTTTCAAACAAATAATGCTTGGCGATTCAAAATTATTGACCATTAATTAAAGATTATTATTCATTCCTTAACAATTTTAATTTATTCATTATCAATTATTGCCCATTCAAAGGTTTAAATTGTTCAATTCCTGCAAGGTAATTGTAATTCCGTCTCGGATATTGCTCAATACCTTAATACAAATAAATATTCCTTTATTGTTATTATTCAAACAGCAATCAATAATAATCAATAATTCATTCATTATAATCATTCCTTAATAGATAAATAATAATCATCAATTTAATTTGTTCAAAATGAGTACGTTTGTTATTCAAAGTTCCCGACTAATCAAAAATAATTTAAATTTATTATAGACTTAACCATTGACAATTATATTTAAATATTTCAAATTAAAAACGCAAAATTCTAATTTATTTTAATTTTGCGTTTAATAAATAATTTCTACCAACTTTATTAGTGGGGTGCATTATGGCTACTGAAGATCTAAAAATCCACAACGAGTTAACCGGAAGTCTGGGAAAATTTGCAGCAGGAGTAAAAATTCATGTTGTAGATACTAATTTTCCGCCAAATATTACTGAAGCACTAATCCAGCAAATGCAAACTGAGATTATTGCAAAACGAGCGGAATATGATATGATTGAGAACCAGGCAAGGATTAAATTCGATGAGTACAAAACGCAGTTCGATAAGTTGGAAACTGCCTTTGCTGCTTACTGCTTCCAGATCTATGGGTTCTACGGTAAACAAAATCAGGTTGTAGCGGATTTTGGTTTGAAACCGTATCAAAAACCTAAAGGCCGTACTCCTAAAAAAGAAGATGTAAAATAATTATTCTTTTTTCCCCCTGCTGTTTATAATTTTGTTATGAAAAAGCATTATTTATTTACCAGGGGGAAATTGATTACTATTTAATTAAACTTATTACATTTTTTATCAACCGAATTATTCCATTTACTAAATTTTTAATTCAATATCTTTTTTAATCTATCCTACATCAAACAATCTCAATCTTTACAAATTCATTTGTTCACATTTTACAAATATAGATTTCGAATCGGTAAGTTTTTGTATAAACATTCAACACACAGCCGCATAATAATTCAACACTAATTAATGTCGAATCGTTTAAATATTTACACTTATTTAAATCTATGTGCGAATTAGTGTTGAATTATTAAACTCACACAAATATTTTATAAATAAAAAATATTTCATGTTTGACCTTTAAGTCGTTATAAAAGAAGGTTTTCATTTAAAAATTGAAAATTTCAAATTCGTGGCACTATGGTTGCTTTAAAGTATGCAGATATTAAATAAAAACTGAGGAAAATCATGGTAGCTTTATTTGTCGCAATTACTTTTGTATTGTTTATAGTAATTGACATTTTAGTGTTAAAAGCACAAAGAAAAAAACATCCCGCATTCCAAACATCGCTAACAGCGGTATTTAATAAAAAGAGTTTTAACTTTCCAGAAAAAATATTTGTTTCACCGGGTCACACCTGGGCAAAAGTCCTTCAGGATGGCTTAGTAAAAATTGGCATTGATGACTTTGCCGTTAAGGCTCTTGGTAAAATTTCAATTACTGATATTGCCCAAAAAGACACAATTATTAAAAGAGGTGATGTTATTCTTCAAGCTGCTTTTGGAAGAAAAAAGGTAGCTTTCCGTTCACCGCTTGAGGGTATTATTAAATCTGTTAACAGCGATATTATAGGTAAGCTTGTTACTGATCCTTACAATACAAACTGGGGATTGGTTGTGGCACCTTCTAAAGGTGAGGAGAATTTTAAATACTTAAAAACAGGTGATGAACTTGTTAAATGGCTTAAAGAAGAAGTTACCAGGTTAAAGGATTTTTTAAGTTCAAACATGCCAAAACTGGAATTAGCTGGGGCAACTATGCACGATGGAGGCAATATTGTGGAAGGTGCAGTTTCCAATATTAATGAAGAAGGAATCCACGATTTTGAAAAAGAATTCTTAACCTTTTAAGCGGAGAAAATAATGTTGAAACAAAAAGGAATCCTCTTTGATGCCACAATGTGCGCAGGCTGCGGAGAGTGTTACAATGCTTGCAAAAAACAAAATAATAATCCAGAGACAAATAAAGATTTTTTGAAAGATCATCTTTCTGCCGAAACATACACTGTTGTTGAGCAGTATGGCGATATTTATACTCGGAAGATGTGTATGCATTGTGCTCATCCTACGTGTGTTTCCGTTTGCCCCGTGGGTGCATTCGAAAAAACAGAACTTGGTCCCGTTGTGTATGATGCATCTAAATGCCTTGGATGCAGATATTGTATGCAGGCTTGCCCTCATCATATACCAAGATATGAATGGGATAAAAATAATCCGCAGGTACGTAAGTGCCTTATGTGTTACGATAAAATAAAAAAAGGAGAAGGTACTGCTTGTTCAGAAGTTTGCCCTACTGGTGCAACCTTATTCGGTGATATTGACGATCTAAAGAACGAAGCATTAAAAAGAATTAAAGAAAATCCTGATACTTATTATCCGCATGTATATGGAATGGAAGAAGCCGGGGGCAGCAATGTAATGATTTTATCTCCGGTCCCGTTTGAAAAATTAGGATTTACATCCAAATTACCGAATGAACCATTACCGAATTTTACTGCACGAGCTTTAGAGAAAATCCCAGGTGTGGTAACTGTAGGCGGTGTTTTCTTAACAGGTATGTATTGGTTAACCAAACGCAAAAATGAAATTGCTAAAGAAGAAAAAAACTCGGGTAAGGATTAATAATTATGAAAAATACATCTATTCTTAAATTCACCTTCTGGAAAACAATTGCAGTAATAATTGTTGCAGCAGGTTTGTATTCTACTTTTATTCGTTTTACTGAAGGACTGGGAGCCGCAACTAATTTAAGCGATTCTTTTCCCTGGGGATTATGGATCGGGTTCGATATTCTTTGTGGTGTTGGATTGGCCGCAGGTGGATTTACTATATGTGCATTAACACATATCTTCAACTTAGAAAAATTTAAACCACTAACACGCCCAGCAATATTAACAGCTTTTCTTGGTTATGTATTAGTTATAGTCGGACTTCTTATCGATCTTGGAAAACCATATAACATCTGGCATGCAATAATAATGTGGAATCCACATTCTGTTATGTTCGAAGTAGCCTGGTGTGTAATGCTTTATACAACAGTTCTATTTTTAGAATTCAGTCCAATTATTCTTGAACGATTCAAGCTTCACAAAGTATTAAATATTCTTAAGAAATTTTTAATTCCAATTATGATTCTTGGAGTTTTGCTTTCTACGCTTCATCAATCATCATTAGGATCTTTGTACTTAATAGTGCCGCAAAAAATGCATCCGTTATGGTACTCACCGCTTCTTCCCGTTTATTTTTATTTAAGCGCAATAGGTACAGGTTTGGCAATGGTTATTTTTGAAGCTTACTTAAGCGCAAGAGCATTCGAGCACGGTTTAAAGTTAAATTTACTTTCCAAAATTGCAAAAGTAACGCTCTTTATGCTGGTCTTAAGTTTTGTAGTAAAGATGATCGATCTTACTTTTTCCAATAAATTGGGTTACCTGGTAATTCCTTCCACCGAAACATATATGTATTATTTGGAAATGTTAATCGGAACTTTAATTCCAGTTGCATTGCTTAGCAGAAGCAAGTTTAGAAATAGTAGAATGTGGCTCTACATTATTTCTGTATTTGTTATTGCGGGATTTTTATTGAACCGGATGAATGTAAGTATTACTTCAATTATCGGTTATTCTAATTCCACTTACTTCCCATCAATTTCTGAGATAAGCATTACTTTGATGATCATAGTTCTTGGTATGTGGGCATTTGGTTTAATAGTTAAAAACTTTCCTGTATTTGAAGAGCATGAAACAAACGAAAATGAAGTTGCTCTTGATGCAAGAGAAATAATTTTAAGTGAATAATATGAGCAACCAAAACAATATTTATAATAATTTAAAATGCATTTGGATGTTGGGTTCAATTGTTGATTATAAACTATGCGATAGAAATTTTGAATGCAGCAATTGCCCGTTCGACAAAGCGATGATGAATTCGTCCCGTGCCCTGGCTAGTGGTGAGCAAATGGATGATTCGCGAATAGAAAATATTGTACAAAGACTAATAAATGATATTGGCAGAGAGGAGCTTAGAAGAGATTATATATATTTGAACAATCACCTGATGGTTAAAAATTTATTCGCCAATACTTACTACCTTGGATTCAGCCCACTTGCCAATTATTTGTTAGATAATTGTAATTCAATAGAACATTGTTATAATGAAGATAAAATTGAAAAAGGACAATCATTAATAAAAGTAAATGGCGATTGGGGAAGCCTCGATGTTACTTCTCCAATTAGTTTTAGTAGCCTTGGAAAGATTACCAACCAGGAAATCAAAAGCAATGCTGAGAAGTGGTTTGGGCTAATTGAAGTACCAAAAGAAGAATTAACTGCAAACTCTCTTTCGGGCGAAAATTATATGAAGGATATTCTTGGTGTTACAAGAGAATTAACCCAGGTTAAACTTCATTATGCCGATGTTGGTGAAACAATGATGGATGGCGGTATTGAAGTTAAATTCTTATATCAAGTTATTGGAAAAGAAAAATATCTTAATATTTTAAAAACTTTATTCTACAAATCAATTAAAGGTTCACAATTATGAAAAAAACAGTTTTACTCATTTCAATTTCGGTTTTATCTTTTTTGTTTTTATTCATTAACACAAATGCACAGGCAAAATTTGTTGGTGTTAAAATGTGTGGTGCGTGCCATAAAGGAGAAAAGAATAAAAATGTGTTTGAAAAATGGTCAGCTTCTGATCATTCAAAAGCGTTTGAAACTTTGAAAAATAATAAATCAAAAGAAATTGCAAAGAAGATGGGTATTTCCGATCCATCTGCCTCTGATAAATGTTTATCTTGCCATGTAACTAATTTAACAAAGAAAGAAGAAGGTATAAGCTGCGAATCTTGTCATGGAGCCGGGTCTGACTACAAAGCTAAAACTGTAATGGAAAAAAGGGAATTAGCCAAGCAAAAAGGTTTAATTCTTGGTAAAGGAGACGCTGATTTATGTAAAAAATGCCACAATCAAAAAAGTCCAACTTACAAGCCATTCGATTATAAAATTAAATGGGAAATTGTAAAACATCCTACTAAATGATTTAATAATTGGACAGTTGAATGCAGGAATAATGGATTAAATGGATTTTCTTTTAAATGGATTTTTTTAATACGTTATTCCAGCTTTCTATCATTACATTATAAATAAGGATTCACCTGTAAATTCCAACTTTCAAGAATTATAAACGCAACAATGTTGATATTGTTTATAATTTCTTTCATTTCCGCTTGCTATTGAAACATCTGTTAGATAATTTTGGGACGGATTCAAGCATCTTTATAGAAAATGAATGTAAAAATTTATAATAGACTAAGCGTTCAATTAACTCTTGTAATATCTGTTGTTCTGATAGCCAATTTTGCCTTTCAAACATTATTTACAGTTGAAAAATTAAAAGAGGATTTTACCAGTTCTCTTTCCAGCAATGCTTATAACATTAGTGATATAATTAAAAAATCAACCCGCTATAGTATGCTTTTAAACCGAAGTGACGATGTTCATCATATTATTAATACAATTGGAACTGAACCCGGTGTTGAGAAAATTAGAATATATAATAAGCAGGGACAAATAATATTTTCTACTGATAGCACTGAAGTTTTTAAAACAGTAGATATGAAAGAAGAAGCTTGTGTGGCTTGTCATACTGAAGGCAAAATGGTTTCAAGTCTTCCGGTTCAAAATAAAATAAGAATATTTAAAAATGCCTCTAACCAAAGGGTAATGGGCTTAATCAATCCCATTTATAACGAACAGGATTGTTCAAACTCAGCTTGTCATGCCCATCAATCGGATGTTAAAATGCTTGGTGTTCTAGATGTTGTAATGTCGATGGATAAAATTGATAAAGTAATTGAAGCGAACACTTCAAGAATTATTTCCAATTCAATAATAATTACGATTATCATCTCTGGATTAATCTGGCTTTTTATTTCCATACTCGTAAAACGTCCCATTCAAATTTTTGTAAAAGGAATTAAAGAGATTGGTAAAGGAAATCTTATTTATAAAATTGATGTTAAAGCAAAAAATGAATTAGGAGAGATGGCTAATCAGTTTAATGATATGTCTGGTAAATTAGATTCTGCTTATAAAGAAATCCAGCAATGGACGCAGACATTAAATGATAAAGTTAATGAGAAAACAGAGGAACTGAAGAAAATATACGATCAGATTATTCAAATAGAAAAATTGGCTTCACTTGGTAAATTATCAGCTACGGTTGCACACGAATTAAATAATCCGCTGGAAGGAATTCTTACTTACAGCAAATTGATAGCGCGCCTGTTGATTAAGCAGCAAAAGGATGGAGAGCATGAGAAAATTCTTGGCTATTTAAATCTTATTTCCGATGAATCAGCCCGTTGCGGAAGAATTGTGAAGGACCTTCTTTTGTTTTCGCATCGTGGGGAAGAAGAGTTTTGTCCGGAAGAACTTAACGGAATTATTGAAAAGTGTGTCATGATCATAAATCATCATCTTGAAATGAATAATGTAAAATTGATTAAAGAAATTCCAGATGTGGCATTGAAGATAAAAGGTGATTCCCAGAAAATACAGCAAGCTTTAATTTCTTTGATGATAAATGCAATCGAATCTATGCAAAATGGCGGAACACTTCAATTAAAAGTTGAGAATGATAAAGACAAAATATATTTGAGAATTATTGATGAGGGATATGGAATTTCGGAAAAAGATTTACCTCACATTTTTGAACCATTCTATACCACAAAGCAGGAAGCAAAAGGGACCGGATTGGGCTTAACTGTTGCTTATGGAATAATTGAACACCACAAAGGAAAAATAGAAGTTGAAAGCACATCATTAAAAGGAACTACCTTCAAAGTAACTTTACCATTATGTTGTACCAATAATTGAGCAAAAAAATGAAAGACAAAAAAACAATTTTAATAGTTGATGATGAAAAGATAGTTAGAGATTCCTTATTCCATTGGTTTATTGAAGAAGGATACGAAGTTGAAATTGCGGAGGATGGAGAAACTGCGCTTAGAAACTTTGAAAAAGGGAAATTTGATTTGATGCTTGTCGATATGAAAATGCCTGGAATGAGCGGACTCGATCTTCTTGACAAAGTTAGGGAAATAGATCCTGATTGTATTTTTATTATGATCACTGCCTTTGCTTCGGTTCCATCTGCAATTAAAGCACTTAAAAATGGAGCTTACGATTACATTACAAAACCCATAGATCCAGATGAACTTACACACATTATCGAAAAAGCAATTCATCAGAAAGAGTTGAAAGATGAGAATGTTCAATTGAAAGATAAAATTGAAGAGATCATCAAACCGGATAATTTGATTGGTGAAAGCCGCCAGATGAAAAAAATATTTGATCTGGTTAATACAGTTTCACAAACTGATACAACTGTTATGATTCGCGGTGAAAGCGGAACTGGAAAAGAATTGGTTGCTAAAGCAATTCATATTAACAGCAAACGAAAATATTTTCCAATAATAACGGTTAACTGCGGCGCACTTGCAGAATCATTACTGGAAAGCGAACTATTTGGTCATGAGAAGGGAGCCTTTACCGGAGCACATTATAGGCGGAAAGGTAAATTTGAAATGGCAGATGGTGGAACAATTTTTCTTGATGAGATTGGTTCTATATCTCCAAAGATGCAGGTAGAGTTACTCCGTGTAATAGAAACAAAACAATTTGTACGCGTTGGCGGTAATGAAACAATTAACAGCGATTTTAGAGTTATTGCCGCTACAAACGAACCGCTTGAGGATTTATTAAAAGAAGGGAAGTTTAGGGAAGATCTGTTCTATCGCTTAAATGTATTTACAATTTTTATCCCGCCGCTACGTGAAAGGAGAGATGATATTCCTATCCTTGCTTATTTTTTCCTGAATAAATTTAACGAATCGATGAACAAGAATATTAAAAGTATTTCTCCGGAAGCGATGGAGTTTTTAGTTAACTATGAATGGCCCGGAAATGTGCGCGAATTGGAAAATGCAATTGAAAGAGCATTGGTTGTTGGTAAAACAGATGCAGTAAAAATTGAAGATCTGCCGTTCCATGTTTTTCCAAATAGAATAGATGATGGCGATGTTAGTTTATCTAGCGTGGAAAGGAAACATATTTATAATGTTCTTGAAGATAACAATTGGAATATTTCACGAAGTGCAGAAAAATTGCAAATTGATAGAGTTACACTTTATAATAAAATAAACAAATATGGTTTCCGAAAAAGTTAATGAATCTCCATATTGCTCCGATTCATTTTTCAAACACATCGTTGTTAAATGATGTTATAAAAGAATTATCGAATTATTTTTCCTCAAAAATTAAATTAATTAATATTCCGTTAGATATTTTACCTGCATACTCAAAGGAAAGAGAACAATATTTTTCAACTCAGCTTATTTCAGATTCAATTAAGCTTACAAATAAATACAATGGAAAAGTTTTAGTTATTGTTGAATTTGATCTGTTTGTTCCTGTATTTACTTATGTATTTGGGGAAGCTCAACTTAATGGCAAGCATTCAATTGTATCTGTATGCAGGCTTCACGAAGAATTCTATTCCGGAATTACAAATGATGCTTTACTATTTGAACGGACAATAAAGGAAATTATGCACGAATTAGGACATAACTTTGGACTATTTCATTGCAAGAACTGGGATTGTGTTATGCACGTTTCCCAGGGTATTGAAGAAATTGATATTAAAGGAAAAACTTATTGTAAATCTTGTGTAGAAAAAGTTGAACAAGTAATTTCCCTAAAACACTTTTAGAATAAAGCAAAAGTAACTTTACTGTATCATATACAACTTCTGGTTCATATTAGAACACAATCCATTAAACATTACTGGAAAATCTCCCTAAAATATAGTGGCACTATTGTTGGAATATTAATAGTAAACTGAAAGGTAAAAAATGGATTTGATACCAATTATAGAAATTTCTCTTTTCATATTTATCGGAATACTAATAATAGTTCTTTTATTTTCCTATATAACTTACAAATTTGGTAATGCGAATAAACAATTAGAAAAAGTGCCGACTTATAACCTTGGTGTATCTGATAGTAATTTTATAAGAAAAGTTCAAAATGAAACGACTCAAGACCCAACTTCATTTCATACAAGAGAGGTAGCAAATTCTAATAATTCACACGTTCCGTATATAGTAAAACAATCTATTCCTGTAATTACAGAAACGAATAATAGACCTAAGCCGGGAAGATTTACTATTGTAAATGATGTGAATAACCATCTTCCTCTTCCATCTAATAATAATTTTAATGATGTAAGTTATAAATTTATGGTTTCAGGAAGCTCATCCAGTTGAAGTTCAGTTAGATATTCCCACCAAGTCATTTAACTTATCTAATATCTACCCATAATTCTTTGTGGGTATAATAAAAAAACGTATTGCTTTTTAATTAAAATAGTTTTTATTTTGTGTCGGGTATTTTTAACCACTTTAACTATTTTAAGCATTGAAATGATTGAAAGCAATAAATTAGAAATGGCTCAGGACTTTTTACAAAAAGCGTATAAACTGCATCTTGAGGGAAAAATTATTGAAGCCATAGACTATTATAAAATATCCATCGATTTCTGTCCGACAGCAGAAGCGCATACGTTTTTAGGTTGGGCTTACAGTATGCAGGGAAAATTCAATGAAGCAATTGAGGAATGTTGTTCTGCCATTATAATTGATGAAGATTACGGAAATCCTTACAATGATATTGGAAGTTACCTGGTTAGTTTAGAAAAGTATGATGATTCAATTCAGTGGTTCGAAAAAGCAATTAAAGCTGCCCGCTACAATCTACCGCATTTACCATATTATAATCTTGGGAAAGTATTTGAAAAGAAAGGTGACTGGTTTAAAGCCTTAAAGTTTTACAAAGAATCTGTTAAAATAAACCCCAAGTATGAACCTGCTCAAAAAGCAGTTGTAAAGATTACTACGCTTTTAAATTAAATCCTCCACATCATTCCTATTTCAATCTTTGATTTAGAGAACGGTGGAGAATAAAACAAGCAAATCTGAAAACGCTTGATTGAGTATTAACTCTGTTTTATATTCGCTTGCCGGGCAGCAAAACTTACCCAACCAAAAGAATAATGTCTAGTACAGGATGGTAAATAAACCAGGCAAGTTAGCAAATCGATTACAAACTTTTGTTAACTTGCCTATTTAGCAAAATATCTTTGTTGAATAATTTTATTCAAAAGCATGCTTACTTAACTGTGTTCCACAATATCTAGCCCAGAGTAACATACTCAACTCTCGCCGTTCCCAACTTATCTCTAACTGCTGTATCTTTTCAATAAAATCCTGATACGTAACTATCTTAAAAAATTTGTCACCATCTTTCAACATACGTTGAAATTCTGAGCCAGTGCGAAAACCACTACTATCATCTTGATGACAAAATAATCCAGTATAAACAAAATCATAGTAACCGTGTTGTAAAAGTGCTTCTGCTAATAACTGATTGCGAAATAGTTGATTAAATCTTGCCGTCGTAAACTCCTCATAACCTGCGGCGAATACTTTCTCCTTCCTTTGGTTAAAGATGTTCCGATATTCTGTCTTATCATATTCCGTTGAGGAAAAAGTATCTGTATATTTGCATTCGAGACCTATCAATCCACTTTGGTTATCAGACATCACTTCAAAAGCCACATCAAAAGCAGAATTGTCATGAGTGTAATTTTTAACGGGAGCAAATTCAAATGTAACTCGATTAACTTTGGTCAACTCTGGCCAGAACTGCTGCAAAACTGGCAATGCAAAATCTGTATCAATTTTGAGTTCACCAAAAAAATTGAAACAAAGGGGTTGACTGGACAGTAAATTATTAAATAACCTGCCTTCTTCAATTATGCCTGAATTAGCCACTTGCCTTTCTTGAATTGTTTGCCTCACTGCCTCAGTTATTTTTGAAGACAAAAAATTTTTCGTGTTGGTTTGTCCATTTAAAATTGTATTGCAGACAGATTCCTCTTTTCTAATCGGATGCTGCCCTTCTTTTTCAGCTAAGACAAACGCTCTCCACCAGGCTTGATGGAATCTCATCCTCTTCTTTCTGAAATCATTTTCAGATGGAATTGTGCCTATCAGTTTTTTTAATTCATTCTTCATATCTTAACCATTGATTGTGCAAATATTGGTTAATATTGGATTAATATTCAGTAAGCTAACAACCAATTTACGCTTTCATCCTTTTACCTTTTTCTTCGTGTATAAAAAGCCAGCTTACAATTTTACCTGGATCAATTTTTTCAAAGTAATTCCAATAGCCTTTTGTTCTTACATGCATAGAGCTGGTATCAATCGATGGAATATTTTCTGCTTCACCAATTATCGCTTTCAATCTCGATCTCCATAATTCCATGTTGGAAATCCTCAAATCCACCCATCCATCTTTTGCCCAAAGATTTATTGAGCTTTCATTTATGTCAAGTTCATCTTCTCCACGGTATGGTGGTATTTTTATTTCATTTCCTCTTAATAATGTTTTGCTATCTGGCAGTAAAATCGGAATGCCGATAGAAACGATCTGGCTTCTGAGTTTTTCATTATTCAAAATCAAATCCGCGCAAAGTGCAGAAAGTTCTTCTGGAGTTTTACCAAGAATTTGTTTCATGTTACCGGCAACTTTGTTTAAAAGATGTATCTCATAGAGCAGTTTGGATAATCTTGGGGGACCCAATAATTCAAAAGCAATACTTTCAACATTATGTTCTTTTTCTAACTCAGCAAGTTTTTCAACTGCAGAGTGTTGTAAGAAACCAGCCCGGTAAGATGGTTCCATCGTTGCATTATCAAGCGCATTAATAATATCATGTCCAGTATTGCCGCCTCTTATTTCATAAATAACATCAACAGCAATTTCTTCTGGTGTAACATACTCCATTTGTCCTTGAGCAGTGATTGCTTCAAACTCACCGCGGGAGAATGTACCATTTTCACCGGTATCAATAAAAACAGATTTTAACATTTTTCCTGTTTTAGGAAGTTGTTTCTCGAGCTTGAACTTAAATTTACCTTCAAGCGGAGTAGCTAAATCTAAAGGAACATCAACTAATTCTATTGGTTTTCCTTTTCTCTTCACTTCATCAAAAGCAATTTTCTTCCAGGCAATTGCTGCTGTAGGTTTTATTTCTTTTGTGATTGGACCTTCAGGTGTTCTTCCCATCAGAAAGAGAAGCAAGGTGTGAGCACCTGCTACTGCTGACTTGCTTAACAATACACGCGAAGGTTTTTCTTCGCTGTGGGTATAAGGAATGTTTAATCCCATTCCACCGGTTCCGCTTGTTCCAATCTTTACATAAATTTTTGTTTTTGCTTCGTGCATTGATGAGTAAAGAATTTGTACGTGCCTGATAATTTGAGGAACGTAAACCGTGCAAAGTAGTTTTTCAGTTTCAGTTGCTAAACTTTCCACAGTTGGTTTTTGGTCAATCAACTTTTTAATATTTCTATAGACAGTATAAATATCCTGGTAGGCAATTCCGGTTGCTGAATTTACGCAGTCAATTATCACTTCGGGTTTATAGTTCATTAAAAGCTGATAAATGGCAGAGCTTTTAAGAATCTCTTCATCAAGCTCATCAAGCGTATCTTTCATCATTCTTTGCCGGGATATAGAATCATCAAGAAGTTTAATTCTATCCGAATCTTTATAATCATTTCTAACAAAAATATTTCCCCACCAGGGAATGAAGTAATTATCCGGAAAATCTGGGAACTCCACTTTTAAATTTTTTACTTCATCTTCTGCTTCTTCTTTTCTTAAAGAAGTAACTATGATCTGTTTTGGCTTTTCAACAACTAATTTCCTAACGACTGCATTACCTACAAGTCCCCAGGCGCCAAGCACCAGAACCGTTTTGTTTTGAATATCCATAAAATCCTCTTTTTCTTTTTAGAAAATTTTTGAACATAAATTAAGGTTTATAAAAGCAACAGGCAAGAAAATTAGAAATGAACGATATAGCGGCTTTTCCTATCACTATATTTAATCTTTTGTACTTATCATTCATTTATAATTGATTAACAGGTTCTTCTTTGTTAAATTTCAATCGCAGAATAATTACTAATGTTTAAAATTGGATAGAAAATGAAAATTTGTGACATCATCAAAGAAGACCAGATAATTGCCGAACTTAAAGGTCAGTCTAAGGAAGAAATTATTAATGAGCTGATTGATATTTTTAAAAATGATGAGCGCGTTATTAATTTGGAAAAAATTCGTACTTCTGTTTTAGAGCGCGAAAAAATAATGTCTACCGGGGTTGGTAAAGGTTTTGCAATTCCTCATGGTAAAACAGATGCAGTTAAGGAAATTATTGCTGCATTCGGAAAATCTAACAAACCAATAGATTTTGCCGCACTTGATGAGCAGCCGGTTTATTTAGTTTTTCTTCTTGTTGGAAAGGATAACCTTGTTGGACCACATATTAAACTTCTAAGCAGGATTTCCAGAATGATGAACAAGGATGAATTCAGAGAAAACCTAATGAAAGCCAAAACAGCAAAAGAAATTTTTGAAATTTTTCAGGAAGAAGAAAACAACTATTTTGAAATTACCTAAAAGAATATTTTAGATGATAAAAGCAATTACGGGGACCAAAGATATCCTTCCTAATGATATCCAAAGTTGGAAATATTTAGAATCTTTAATTGAAAAAACAATGCGGAGTTTTAACTACAAAGAAATCAGAACTCCCATTTTTGAGGAAACTTCACTATTCGCGCGGGGAATTGGTGAATCAACTGATATTGTAAGTAAAGAAATGTACACTTTTCTTGATAAAGGCGGAACAAGTTTAACGCTGCGACCGGAAATGACGGCGTCCGTTGTACGTTCATTCATCGAGCATTCTATGGCGGCAAAACAGAACCTGAATAAACTTTATTATCTGTCCTCCCCAATGTTTAGGCAGGAAAGACCGCAAGCTGGAAGATTCAGGCAGTTCCATCAATTTGGAGCGGAAGCACTTGGCAGTTCTGCACCATCACTTGATGCTGAAATTATTATTATTGCCTTCATTATAATAAAAGAATTAGGACTGAAAAATATTTCAGTAAAAATTAACTCACTTGGTGTTCCGGAATCCAGGGAAAATTACAAGAATATTTTAAAGGATTATTTAAAAGATAAATTGCCAAAGCTTTCTGAGGAAAGCAGAAAAAGATTTGAAACAAACATCCTGCGCATCTTTGATAGCAAAGAAGAAAATGATATAGAAATTATGAACTTTGCACCGCAGCTTATCAATCACCTTGATGCCGAAAGCCTTGAGCATTTTGATGAAGTTAAAAAATTATTGGCAATTGCTAATGTACCTTTTGAAATTGATCCCAAATTAGTTCGGGGATTGGATTACTACACCAAAACAACCTTTGAAATAATCAGTGGATCAGTTGGTTCTCAAAGTGCATTATGCGGTGGCGGAAGATATGATTTATTGATCGAACAGTTGGGTGGTAAACCTACACCTGGAGTTGGTTTTGCTGCAGGGATTGAAAGAATTTTACTTGCCTGCGAAAATGAAAAATCATTTTCTGTACCTGAAGAGAAAATAGATTTATATATTGTTAGAATTGATGATAAGTTAACACAAAAAGTATTCGATTTAAGTTTATATTTTAGAAAGGAAAATATTTCTGTTGAAGTTGATTACCTTCAGAGAAGTGTTAAAGCACAGATGCGTGAGGCAAATAAACTTAATTCCAAATTTGTGCTGTTTATTGGTGGTGAGGAATACAATAAAGAAAAAATTGTTTTCAAAAACATGCTTAATGGTGAACAAGAAATTGTTGATATAAATGATCTGGAAACAATAGCTGTAAAAATTATGGAGCAAAATCATGCCTCTTAAAAAACCCAAAGGTATTCCAAAACTACCAAAGACTAGAAAGAAAAACATTGAGGCAGCAAAAGATGCAATTCCACAAAAGAAAGAAAATAAAGTTGAATATTTATGCTTTGCCTTCTTTAAGTTTGATAGCGTTTTTAATAAGCAATTTTGCACGTTGAGGATAATAACAGTAGCAGAGTTTACTCATTTTGCATATGAACTATCTGTTGCTTCATCAATTCATAAAAATGTAATTGAAATTACCTTACTTGGTTTACAGGCAAAAATTAATTATCTGCCAAAGGTAGAACCGGCAAAAGTGGATATTGATTTTGAAAACCTGTATGGGGAATATACAGTTAATATTATCAAACAGGATGGCAGTATAAACAGTGCAGTTTTTAATTTTAACATTTTTAAAAAAGATATTAAGCTAACTAAGAAATTTCTGCCGGAAAAAAAGAACAACCGCTTGTTTTGCGATTTTATAGTTTCTCAAAATGATTTTACATTCCGCGAAGAATAGGAATTATTATGTGTCCAAGATTATTTCAAATAGGTCCTTTTACAGTTTACAGTTACGGTTTGATGCTGGGAATTGCTTTCATTGTTGGAAGTTATTTCCTTACAAAAGAACTTGAACGAAGAAAGATGGATCCAAATATTTCAACAGAAATTACTCTGGTTGCTATCATATTTGGAATTATTGGAGCTAAATTATTCAGCATATTGGAAAACTGGACTGCCTTTCTTGCCGATCCGTTTGGTGAAATATTTTCTCCAGGTGGATTAACTTTCTATGGCGGATTTTTATTAGCAGCGCTTGCAATCTTTATTACTCTTAAAAGAAAAAAAATCCCATTCCTTGTAATGGCAGATGCAACAGTTCCTTCCTTAGCACTTGCTTATGGAATTGGAAGAATTGGCTGTCATCTTGCCGGCGATGGGGATTATGGAATTCCAACTAACTTACCGTGGGGTACCAACTATGAGAATGGAACAGTGCCGCCATCATACGCTTTCAGAGGAACAGAAATAGCTAAACATTTTCCAAATGGAATTGTACCGGATAATACTCCACTGCATCCAACACCGGCTTATGAATTCCTACTTGGTGTTTTAATTTTCTTTATTCTCTTTCAATTGAACAAGAAAAAAATACATTGGCAGGATGGTAAAGTTTTTATGTATTATTTAATGTTAGCCGGCTCCGCAAGATTTTTAGTTGAGTTCATTAGACTCAATCCCAATTTTATTTTCGGACTTTCCGAAGCACAAACAATTGCTGTTTGCTTAATTTTCTTTGGTGGTTTAGGATTATTTTATTATTCAAAACATCCTGATTTAAAAAAATATATTCCGCCGCCATTAAAAGGGGATGGAAAATAGAATTCAGAAAACAGAATTCAGAAATCAGAAGAAAGAAATTAGAAATTAGAAAACAGGAATTTGAAATGGGAAATGAAAATCAGGATGTTTTTTCTTATTCTGTTTTCTGAGTTCTGTATTCTGTTTTCTATCTTCTCAAAGGAATTATGAATTTAATCATTGGGCGCAAACCGGTTCTGGAAGCATTAAAATCTGGCGAGCAACTGGAGAAAATATATTTCCAGTTTGGGCAAAAAGGCTCCGCTATTTTTGAAATCATCAAGCTTGCTAAACAACAGAAAGTTAGCATAACTGAATTACCCCCCGCCAAATTTAATTCAATCTCTTCCGAAACACATACTCAAGGTGTAATTGCTGTAAAGAGCCAGCAGAAATATTTTGAACTTGAGGAACTGATTGAAAAATCAAAAAGGTCTGAATTTCCTCTTTTACTTGTTTTGGATTCAATTCAAGATCCTCATAACCTTGGAGCAATATTACGCACGGCAGAATGTACCGGGGTGGATGGTGTAATTATTACATTGCACGGAAGCGCCTCAATAACTGAAACGGTTGTAAAAACCTCCGCTGGTGCAACAGAATATATGAGTATGTGTAAAGTAAGTAATCTTGCACAGGCTCTTGATGTGCTTAAAGAAAATGGTTTTTGGATTGCTGGTTCTTCTTTAGAAAAAGCCAGGGATTATTCCAGTGTTGATTATAAAATGCCGATTGCTCTTGTTATTGGTAATGAAGAAAAAGGAATCCGCCATCTGACCGCGCAAAAATGTGACTTCCTTGTTAAGATACCAATGAGTGGTAAAATACAATCGCTTAATGTTTCTGTTGCCGCCGGTGTTCTTCTTTTTGAAATTTTCCGCCAAAGAAAAAACTAGAATATTTTTAAATAAAAAATATTGCTACCTGATTATTAATTTATCCCATAGCTTAATTTGTATGTGGTGCTGCTATGCCATCATCACATCAAATATCCAAAAGTAGTTTTTGAATTATTGATCAGAGATCGAGCGAAAGATAATTATATTTGATGTGAAGGTTACTGGTTAATGATAAAATTTCTTTATCATTAGATAATAAAAACAATATTTCAGAAAATATCATTAATCTGATTGAAATTGAATAGAGCAGAAGATGACAATAATGTTCAATAAAATAAGCGAAGCATTCTCCCGGCAATCAGAATTTTTTGATGATTATGAGGGCACGAATGAGATCTTAAAATGGATGCGTTCGGTAACACACGAACATCTTTTAAGACATTTAAGAACGGATGATAAAATATTAGAAATAAATTCAGGTACAGGGATTGACGCAATTTATTTGGCAAATAAAGGATACAAAATTCATTGCACGGATATATCTGATGGAATGTTGAACAAAATAAGACAAAAGATTTATGAACATAAATTGGAAAATCTAATTTCCTATCAGCTTCTTTCTTTTTTAGATTTGGATAAATTAGAAGGAAACTATTTCCCCAATATTTTCTTCAATTGATTTTTGTAATAAAAAACGAAAACTTTAGAATAAAACTGAGGATTCGTATAGAAAGAAAGATCGTGTATGATTATAAGTGAAGGTTTGTTGAAGTTGAGTGGCATTAGGTAATTCGGAAAGATACCGAATTCAACTGCCTCTCTGTTCATTTCTGAAGAGAGTAAAAAGGTCCTATACAAATGCCGGTTAACCCCACCTCTTTTTATTAGAGGAATTGAATTTAGTATTTTGCTTTGAGGCAACCTATTAATTGGTTGAACTGGAAATGTTTTTATCTTATATTCTGTTCTGTCTAACTGAGAAAGTAAACAATTTATGTATCTGGATGTACCGGTGTTTCTGTCGCTCATCGCAGAAATATCTAAACCAATAATCATAGTGCCCGTCCAAAAGTATTTTTAGATAATGCAAATCATTAAATCTAATGAACTGATTTTATCTTAGAATTAACATAATACCGTCTTGGAATCATATAGTAAAATTTAATTCTCACCATAATTTAAAACAATATCTGTTCGTCAAGATAAAATGAAGAATATTATTTTATATAATTATTAATATATCTAACAATGTTTCTGAAAGTGAAGTTCATTGATAATACACTTGGAGCTTTAAAACTTTTTTATTACCGATTTATCGACTGTGAATTCTTTTGTTATTCTGATCCTCTCGGTATGATATCATTGATTAACTTTTTAATATAATTAAGTCACGTTACGCATCGTTAGATATTTGAGCCAAAAAACTCATCTCCTTAGTCTCCTTCTCTTTCAAGGAGAAGGGGATTTGGGGTAGAGTTCAAAATGCTGCGTAAGGTGACTAATTAATTAACCTATTCATTTTTTAGTAAGAAGTTTCTCAAGCAGGAAAACAGAGTGAAGTATTAAATTATCTGTGCTAATTGCTGAAAAGTCGCAATAGGCAATTCTGTGTGATCTTGAGGGATTATTTTTCTAATCTCCTAATCTTCGCGATTCCATAAAAACACTAAAGCCCATAATAAGCAAGGATTGTTAGGATATATGCTCCTGATCCATATCCTACCATTGGTATAGCCCCGATATACAGATCATCTTTATCCCTGATACAATTGCACCATATATCATGAGATTTAAAGTACTCCGTTACTTTATTACTTTGTACTTTGTTGCTGTACATTTCGGGTATTGTATTATAATTTACTGCAGCTTGTTCAGTTACAAAATTCAGCAACTTGGCTGCCTCAGCTTTTTGTCCAAATAAAAGGTGGGCTAATGCGATGCGTAGATTGATGAACACCCATTCCTGGTTTTCATAAGGATCGGAACTGTTGAGCCGGATATATCCGGGTCTGTTCCCTTTTAATTTTAAAACTTTGTCATATTCATCCATGTGAGATAAAAACAATTTTTTATCATCAATCAATCCATTGGCAAAAATTTCATACACCCCTGAATCATAATATTCATGATCTGTTTTTAACTGGTCGTTAACATTTCCTTTGATGTATTTATTTTCAATAAGCATATGGGTTAAAATTCCTTTCTTTAAAGTTTCAGCTTCTGATTTATATTTTTCATATGGCAGATGGAATTGCTTTTGCATCATTGCAAATTTCTCTAATCCCATAGCACAAACACCTGAAGTAAAAGTATATTGTCTTGGCATTTCCAGGTAGTGTTCCCAGGGACCGGAATCCTCTCTTATCAATGAATTTGTATCTATGCAGTTTATAGTAACATCTGCTACTTTTGTGGATACCAAACGATTCCATTTAATATAAAAAGCAGTATCTCTACTGGATTCTGTATAATCACAAAAAGCACACAGGAACAATCCGAAATTATCATACTCAAAATTGGGTCCATCTCCATAAGTGCTTTCTTCCTTTCCATTGCCGAAATACCTGCATACTGAAATCTGATAATCGGTACCCACCCCGTAATCTTTTCCATCCTTATGAATATAATGCTTATAACGACCGGATGGGGCTTTCAACATAAATTCCAGACTTTTCTTAGCTTCCGTATACATTCCCAAACGAGTCATTGCCTGAATAGCGTAGCTGCCATCCCTTACCCAGGAAACATGCCACAAACCTGGCGGCAGAGATGCCAATATCTGTCCGTGTGAATATGGAAATATTTCTTTATCCGATACTTGCGCCATCTTTAAAAAGGAAATTGACTGTTCTACCACATTCCTTTCTTTGAGGGAAAGATCCTTAGGTATTTTGCATGTGGAAAAAAGATTTTGCATGAAATTGATCTCATCATTCAATAAGGATTTTTTTGCTTTGGATAATTTGACAATTGCTTTGCTTACAATTGCAGTATCAGTATGTAACGAATCAGTAAAAGAATACAAAAAATATTTCTCATAGATATTTTTATTATACCTTCGGAGTATGCTTCCTTTATGGATATTTCCGGCAATACGTACTGTTAGATATTCATGCGAGTTTGTTAATAAAGAAATTCCAGTTAGTATATTCCCATTTCCGCTTTCCGCTTTGAATGATAGGTTTTCGATCTTTTCTTTTTCCCCCTTTATTACCACATAGAATATTTTATCATTGTTAGTGAAGGAAGAAAAATAATTTATTGTAAACCCGTCATATTCTACGGTTATTATATGTGTATTATTAAGATAGCTGGTTTGAGTAGGAAACTGATCGCCGCTTAATTTGATATTACCTACAAAAGGACTAACATATAAACCTGAATCATAATTGGCGAAAATATGCGGATAAACATATTCGACTACATTTTTTTTTGAATCATAAACTGCTGCTATCAAACCGTTTGAAGTAGTTAATTTAAAATAAGATGGTTCGATTGCATTATTTGATTTCTGTGCGTTCATCAATTGCTGACAGAAAACAGTAAACAGAATTATGAGTATAAATGTTTTTTTCATGATTTTTACACTGTTCGTTACAAAATTAAATTGTACCTCAGATACCACTACAATTGTACGATTCTGGGAATCATACTACCGAGTAATCATATTCTAAATTCTTATTAAGTTTTACAAAAATATAATTTGTAATCTCTTATTCAACCAGTTCAATTATTCCTTTCAATCGTATATCCTTTGATGAGGCACCAATCATTACTTCAAATTCGCCAGGCTCGGCTACCCATTCCAGTTTTTGATTATAGAATGAAAGCTTTTCTTTATCAATAATAAATTTAATTGTCTTTGATTCTCCTATGTTTAATTTTATTTTTTCAAAATCTTTTAATTCCTCAACCGGTCTTGCAATAGAACCAACAATGTCATGCAGATATAGTTGTACAATTTCTTCACCATTAAATTTACCTGTATTTGTAATTGTTACGGAAACTTCAACCTTATCATTTGGATTCATTTTATTTTTACTCAACTGCAAGTTGCTGTATTTAAAACTTGTATAACTTAATCCAAATCCAAATTCAAACTTTGGATAGATAGATAAATCAATATAAGCGCTTCTGTAAAAACGGTCCTCATCGTTTGCGGCAGGACGACCTGTATTAAAATGATTATAGTAGATTGGTATTTGTCCAACACTTAAGGGGAATGTAATAGGAAGTTTTGCCGATGGATTGTAATCGCCAAACAATACATCAGCTATTGCGTTACCAGCCTCGCTCCCTAACCACCAAGTATATAATATGGCAGGTGCATTATCAGCAGTAAAATTAAATACAAGGGGGCGTCCGGCATTGATTAAAACAACAATTGGTTTTCTTGTTTCCAGCAACACTTTTAATAAATCTTCCTGAACACTCGGGATATTAATATTGCTGCGGCTTTTAGCTTCGCCGGTCATATCTCGCCGCTCACCAATGCTCAGAATAACTACATCAGCTTGCTTTGAAATATTTATTGCTTCGGCAAATCCATCTTTATTTTCTCCTTCAATATCACAACCTTTAGCGTATAAAAGTTTTGTTGTACTGCCAGTTTTATTCCTAAGTCCTTCCCATTGAGATACAATATAATTTGAGTCAACTCCAGGTACTTCAACATCCCAGGATCCTTTGTTTTGGTTAACTGCTTTTACCAATGGACCAATAAATGCAATTGTTTTTATGTTTTTAGATAATGGTAAAAGTTGATTCTGATTTTTTAGCAACACAATACTTCTTCTTGCCATTTCTCTTGCAATATTTTGGTGATCCGGATTATTTAATTCTTTCTGTTCTCTTTCAGGATTACAAAATTTGAAAGGATCATCGAACAATCCAAGCTCAAATTTTTTTCTTAGAATTCTTTTTACAGCATCATCGATTAATGCTATTTGTACTTTATCATCTTTTACTAATTGTGCCAGGTTGTTTATATAATTACGGCTTTCCATATCCATATCGCATCCGGCTGTAATTGCTAAAAGTGAAGCTTCATATTCGTTTTTTACATTACCATGTTTTATCATCTCACCAACTGCACCCCAATCGCTTACAACAAAACCTTCAAAGCCCCATTTTCCTTTCAGGATGTCCTGCAATAAATATTTATTTCCTGTTGAGGGCACACCATTAATATCGTTGAAGGAAGTCATAAATGTTCCAACCTTAGCGTCAACAGCGGCTTTAAATGGCGGCAGATACACTTCCCAGAGCAGCCTGTCGCTCATATCAACCGAATTATAATCTCTGCCTCCGATTGCAGCACCATATGCAGCAAAATGTTTTGCACATGCCATTAATGAATTTATTTCACCGGGTTTATCACCCTGAAAACCTTTTACCCTGGCATAAGCTATTTTTGATGCAAGGTATGGATCTTCACCAGCTCCTTCCATTACCCTTCCCCAACGTGGATCACGGCAGATGTCAACCATCGGTGCAAATGTCCAATGGATACCGCCGGCACTTGCTTCTTTTGCGGAAATCCTTCCCGATAATTCAATTGCCTCTAAATCCCAACTGCAGGCTTCTGCCAGGGGAATTGGGAAAGTAGTTTTGTAACCATGAATTACATCCTGCCCAAAAAGCAAAGGTATTTTTAACCGCGATTGCATTGCAATTTGCTGCCAGTTTTTAGTTCGCTCTACACCCATACAATTAAGTATCGATCCAAGTTTGCCATTCTTAACCTGATCCTTTTTATCATTATCAAATGTTTGAGGTCCTGTAGATGTCCAATCGTCGTTGTATTGGTTAAGCTGTCCAATCTTTTCATCGAGGGTCATCAAATGCAAAACAGAATCAATTTTTTGAGTAATATTTATTTTCCAATCACTTTTATTCTGCCCATTATTTTCTGTTACAAAAATTGTTATAAGAAAAATTAGAGCAACAGGAGATATCCTTTTTAGTTTCATATTTTTTAAATTTTGTATACTTGTTACTAATTTCGTTAAAAGACCGAACACATTCATTTACCATAATGCTAAGTTATAAAACTAGAACTTTTATATTGGCATCTGCTATTCCACCAATTTGTGTAACAATAATAAAATATTTTTATAGGATTATCAAACTAATCATCTTCTTAAACAATAAAAACTTTCGGTGCTTATGAATGGTTTCCAAATGTTATTGTGTTTGGTTAAAAGTTAATCAAAATAAACCTAATCAAAAGAAATCAGGTTGATAAAAGAAGCCTTTTTTCAATTAATTTGACATTTCCTTTCTGGTTTTCCTAATGGCAAAAATATTTTTAATAAATTTTGCTTGACAAAAATACCGAAATAATATATTTTGCAAACGATTGCGGTAACGATTGCGGAAAAATGAAACATAGTACAATTACAGATATTGCAAAAATACTTGGTATTTCTCCTTCCACTGTATCACGCGCCTTGCGCGATCATCCGGATATTTGTCTCGACACAAAAAACCAAGTAAAGAAAATTGCAAAGGAATTAAATTTTACTCCAAATCCAATTGCCCAAAGTTTAAAGAACAATAGAACTACAACAATTGGAGTAATTGTTCCAGAGATTAAACATGATTTTTTTTCATCAGCTATTAGTGGAATAGAGGAAGTTGCTTACCAATCCGGTTACACCATTATAGTCTGTCAATCAAATGAAAGTTTTGAAAGAGAGATCGTAAATACAAATGTACTAATTCATCATAGAGTTGCCGGGATAATAGTTTCAATTTCGCAAAACACAAAAAATGGCGATCATTTTAAAGATATTATTGAACGAAAAATTCCTCTGGTTTTTTTTGATCGTGTTTGCGAAGATGTTTCTGCGTACAAAGTAATTATTGATGATTCTAAAAGTGCTTTTGATGCTGTGAACTATCTTATTAGTAAAGGATATAAAAAAATTGTTCATTTGGCTGGGCCTATGGCTTTGGATATTTGTAAAAAAAGAATGAAAGGATACACCGAAGCATTAGAAAAAGCCGGAATTGAAGTGGTTGATGAACTAGTACTAAATGGTGGGTTACATGAACAAGATGGTTATAATTCGATGGAATTTTTGATAAAAGAGAAATTGCCCTACGATGCAATTTTTGCTGTTAACGATCCTGTTGCAATTGGTGCTTTTCAAAGAATCAAAGAGGCTGGATTAAGAATTCCAGAGGATGTTGCTATTATTGGATTCTCTAATAATAAAATTACAAATCTTGTTGACCCACCTCTTACAACTGTTGATCAGCCTTCGTTCGAGATGGGAATGAAAGCCGCAGAAATTTTAATTGGGATAATTGAAAAAAAAAATAAATCCACTGAACCAAAGACATTAGTACTAAACACACGGCTAATTGTTCGAGGGTCAACATAAAAATACTTTTTCCAAATTCTTGATACGTACAGAGATTGTGTAATCAAAAAGTGGAATTCTGTTTAGGCATAATAAATTAATAGGTTCAAGGTAAATGAATGAAGAGTAATGAGAAAATATAATATGCAACAAATTACTTTTTTATTGCTAATACTTTTATGTAATATTAATCTGGCTCAGGTTGATTTTGACTTGAAAAAATATATTGAAAATCCTTTAATGTTTGGGGAGAACAAGGAAAAACCAACAACAATACTAATCCCATATCCAAATATTGATTTGGCATTATCACGTAAGGTAGAAGAATCCACTTTTTATTCATCACTTAACGGATCCTGGAAATTTAAATGGCAAATTAATCCATTATTAGTTCCAAAAGATTTTTATTCAAAAAATTTTAATGATAGTGTATGGGATAATATAACAGTTCCATCTGTTTGGCAGATGCAGGGTTATGATCATTTAATTTACAGAAATGTTCCGATGGAATTTTATCCGTATGATCCTCCTAATATTCCGGATGGTATTAATCCAACCGGTCTTTATAGAAAAATCATTAGTGTTCCTGAAGATTGGAATGGCAGAGAAATTTTTCTTCATTTTGATGGCATTCAATCAGCAGCTTTTGTATGGCTTAATGGAAAATATGTTGGATACCATGAAGATGGAATGACGCCGGCAGAATTTGATATTACAGATAAAGTTGAGAAAGGTGAAAACACACTTGCAGTAATGGTTCTTCGCTGGTGCGATGGTTCTTATCTGGAAGATCAGGATATGTTTAGATATTCCGGAATTTATCGTGATGCTTATATTTATTCAAAACCATCTGTATCAATCCGGAATCTCTTTATAAAAACTGATTTTGATAATGACTACAAGGATGCAAATCTAATCCTTGATATGTATTTAAAAAATTTTTCCAAGAAAAATTCTACAGTTCAAATCAGGTATTCACTCTATGATAAGGTAAATAGTTTAATTTTCTCCGAGAGTACTTCATCATATAACATAAAAAAAGAGTTTTCGAAAACCAGTACTAAAAAAATCCTTGCCCCGCAAAAATGGTCCGATGAAAAACCTTATCTATACAATCTTGTAATTGAGTTGCTTAATGAGAAAGAAGAAGTAATTGAAATCATAAGCCAACGTGTTGGATTTAGAGAATTGGAGCTGAAAAATGGAATTGCCATGTTAAACGGTATACCTGTTTACATTAGAGGAACAAACCGTCATGAACACAATCCGAACAATGGGAAAACCTTAACTAAAGAATTGATGCTTGAAGATATAAAATTATTGAAGCAGTTTAATTTTAACGCTGTAAGAACAAGTCACTATCCAAATGATCCTTTGTGGTACGATCTGTGCGATGAATACGGAATTTTTCTGCAGGATGAAGTTAATGCAGAATGCCACTATACAGAAAATACTTTTCCGCAAAGAGAAGATTATCTTGGTTCTTTTATGGATCGGTTTGAAAGAATGGTTCAACGCGATAAGAACCATCCGAGTGTGATAATGTGGAGCACTGGTAATGAATGCGGATTAGCAAAACCACATTATATGATGGCTGATTACATAAAAAAATTTGATCCAACAAGATTTTTAATGCATCAATCAAATCAACCTGATGGTGAAGCTCCATATGTTGATATTATTGGTCCACGTTATCCAACACCTTCTGGATTAAGACAAATTGGATTAGCTTCAACTAAGCCTGTGGTTATGGGAGAGTATGCACATGCAATGGGTAACAGCCTTGGTCACTTCGATGAGTTCTGGGAAACAATCTATCAAATTCCAAAACTTCAGGGAGGATTTGTTTGGGATTGGGTTGATCAGGGATTAAATGTGAAAGCTCGCTTCGTAAAAGATTATTCCGCTAATAATATTTTATGCGGCGTTATGGGAAGTCCTGAAAAGGTAAAAGGATTAGATGATAATGCTTTCAAACTAAGCGGACTGGATGATTGGGTTGAAGTTTATGATGATTCAAAACTTGACTTAAAAGGTAATAATCTGGTAATTGAAGCGACTATCTTTCCCCAAAAATTCTATATAGAAAATCCAATTGTTACAAAAGCTTTTCAATATGGAATTACTCAGACATCAAAAGATACTCTTTGTTTTTATATTAACTCTTATCAAAACACTCTCAATATTAAACTACCACAAGACTGGTATTCTTCCTGGCACAAAGTAAAAGCTACTTATGATGGCGAGAGCATGACCTTGTTAATTGATGGAAAGAATTTCGACTCTAAGAAATTTAATGGCAATATTAATTCTTCACACTATCCAGTTAATATTGGAAGAGATTCGTACAAGGATACCGATCAGCATCTTGGCTGGATATCAAATTATATTTTCGACGACGTTAGAATCTATAATCAATTGGCAAACGATGGCGAAAACATACTGCCAATTCTCTGGTTAAAGTTTGATGAAATTTTTGATGGAAATAATTATTACACATATGGAATAAGCCCGTTTTGTATAAACGGTATGGTAACGGCTGATAGGAAACCACAGCCCGAACTCTGGCAGGCAAAACATAGTATGTCGCCGGTACGTTTCTACTCAGTTGATCCGTTGAATGGAATTTTCCAGGTTGTAAACAAGTATTCCTTTACCAATTTAAATGAGTTTGAAATAGACTGGAGCTTATTTAAAGATTGTAAGCTTGAACAATCTGGTAAATTGAATCTCGATGTAAATGCTCAATCTCAAAAAGAATTTCAAATACCAATTCCGCAATCCTTTGATAATAATTACGAATATGTAGTTGAGTTTAGCTGCAAACTTAAAAAAGATGAACCATTCCGAAGCAAAGGGTTTGAAGTTAACTTCCAGCAATTTGTCTTAAATGAAAAAAAAGTTGTGCTTGAAGCAAAGACTAAGATAAAGAACAGCTCAAAAATAAAATTTAAAGAAAATGAATCCGATTATTCTTTCCAATGCGGTGAAATAAATTATCAGATTAATAAAATTACTGGCTTAGTAAATTTATTTGAAAACAATAAGCTGTTGATCTCCTCAATGATTCCAAACGTTTGGCGTGCACCAATATCAAATGAAAAAGTTGATTGGGGAAAAGCAGAAGCTGAGGATTGGTACAGAATGGGAATGAACGAATCCACAAATTCCGCAGAACAATTCAAAATAAAATTTCCATCTGATTCTCTTTCTGCAATTCTCAGTTATAAATCATATACAAATTTTTCCAGAAGCAGCGATTTAATTCTAAATGAATTTGAATACACATTTAATAATGATGGGTCGGTAAAAATAAATCATCAAATGACTCCTTTAGGAACTTTCAATGTTAGTTGGCTGCCATGTCTTGGTCTTGCACTTAAAGTACCAAATGAATATCAGTATGTTAAATGGTCTGGCAGTGGTCCTTATGAGAATTATGCTGACAGAAATACCGGAGCCAGGATTTCTATCCACGAAGTTCAAATTGATTCTGTCCAGGTTCCTTACATTGAACCGCAGGAATACGGGAATTATTCTAAGGTTAAATGGTTTGAACTAAAAAATAAACAAGGGGACGGATTAAAGTGCCTGGCAGATAAAGAAATTAATTTTTCTGCTGTTCCATATTATAATCTGGATAGGGCACGTTATAATTATCAATTATTTAAAGATGATTTTTCCAGAGTAAGTATTGGTTATGGAGTTACGGGAGTTGGGGATACTCCAAATCCTGTTATGCCAAAGTATCGTGTATATCCGCAGGTTTATTCTAACACAATTTTAATTGTTCCATTAAAAAACTCAAATTAATTTTTGGCGAGGATGAAGCAAGTCTACAAAATATTTATTCTTTGTTCTAATAAAGTTTTTTGGTTATCGATTATTCTGATGATCGGTAGTGAAAATATCCTTTTATCAAATGATAATATTTCAAGGAACGATACTCTTGCGCTTATTGGTAAGAAAGTAATTACTTCGGATGAATTTAAAAGCAAGTATAAAGAAAAGCTGGTAAAACTTGGTTTAACAGATAATGGTGAAACAAGAAAAAATTATTTGATAAATCTTACTGAGGATGAATTACTAATTAGTGAAGCAAAGAACAAAGGTTACAACAAGACAGAAGAAGGAGTTTCTGAACATAAAAGATTAGAAGTGCAGGAGCTGCTAAATGCCTACTCAGAAAAACATATCTCACCAAATCTTGTAATTACAGAAAATGATTTAAAAGATCTTTATTTAAAGTTCAATACGAAAATAAAAGTAAGTCACCTCTACGCTCCCACCAAAGACAAAGCAGACTTGCTTTATAACAGATTATTAAAAGGTGAAACTTTTGCTGACCTTGCAAAGGAAACTTTTGCCGATCCATATTTAAAAGAAAGCGGCGGATCGCTTGGATATATTTCAGTTGATGAAATGGATCCTGATTTTGAGAAGGTGGCGTACTCTTTAAAAATTGGAGAGATTTCAAAACCGGTAAAGACAGTTGAAGGTTATAGCATTATTCGTGTTGAAGACATCAAACAAAATCCTTTTACTACAGAAAACGAATTCCTTAAAGCTCACGATAAAATAAAAGCGCTTGTCCGAAAGAGGAAATATGAAGAATCAGTAAAAAATTTAACACACAAACTTCATCTTGATCTTAACATTCATTTTAATAAAGCATTCATGCCAAGATTTTTCGAGATGACGCGACAAAAATCTTTTATTGATCAGATTGAGAAAGGGATTTCTTTTATCTCTCAAAAGGATTTGAACACTCCAATTGTTAACTCAAAAGAAGGTAAGTGGAATTTGCGGAAAGTTATTGATGAACTAAAAAAAACAAAAGAGGTACAGAGAGGCTGGATCAGATCAGAAGAAAATCTGGAAGATTTTATTTCTGGTTTAATTATACGTGGATATATTGTGAGAAATGCAAAAACTGAAAAGTTAGATCGTACTGAAAAATTCAGAACAAATGTGGAATACAATTTCGATACTTATCTTCTCGCTAAGATAGAAGAAGAAATAAAAATGCAAATTAAAATTTCTCCAGATTCAATTAAATCATTTTACGAAACGAATAAAAATCTATTTAAAACAAAGCCGGAAATCCGGTTAAATTCCATTCTTCTTGATAAATCCACTTTAGCTGATTCTATTAAACTATTGTTGGAAAAAGGGGAACCGTTTGAAACACTTGCAAAAAAATATTCAATTCAGAAGCAAACTGCAGTTGTTGATGGGGATATTGGATTTTTCCGGAAAGAAGAATTAGGAAGTCTTGGTGATAAGGTTTTCTCATTATCCATTGGTAATTGGGTAGGTCCTTTTGCTGATGATGGAAAATATGTTTTCTTAAAGTGTACAGACAAAAAAAACTCTACTTATAGATCGTTGAAAGAAGCTACCGGAGATATTGCAAAGCATCTTTCATACATAGAGTTGAATTCAAAGAAAACAAGTTTAGTTGAATTGCTGAAGAAGAAAATGCAATACCGGTTATTTTCAGAAAAGTTGAATCAAATTAAAATTTAAACTGAAATAGATAAGAAATGGAAAAAGAAAACAAACTCATTACAATTATTCTATTTTTATTACTAACCGGATTTACAATTGCCCAAAGCTCCGGAAAAGTAACGGGGAAAGTAACCGATGCTTCCACAGGAGAACCTGTTGTTGGTGCAACTATAATTGTTGATGGAACTTCTTATGGCTCGGTTGCTGATATAAATGGTGATTATATAATTGTAAAGGTTCCATCAGGCAGTTACAACATTGTTGCTACAGCTATCGGTTATACAAAAACTACAATACAGAAAGTACAAGTTCTTGTTGATCTAACTACAAAGCTTAATATCATTTTATCTTCAACTGCAATTACTCTTGGACAAGATGTTATTATAATTGCCCAGGTACCGATGGTAAAAAAAGATTTGACTTCAACTGAATCCCGGGTTACTTCTGATGAAATACGACAACTGCCACTTCAAAATTTAGATCAGCTAATTACTTTGCAGGCAGGTGTAAACAAAGATGCCGGAGGTGGAATCCATATCCGCGGAGGGAGATCGAGTGAAATTTCTTATTTGATAAATGGTGTAAGCATAACTGATGATTACTCTCGTTCGCAGGCATTGACGATTGAGACTGAATCAGTTCAGGAATTGCAAGTTATAAGCGGAACTTTTAATGCGGAGTATGGAAATGCTTTAAGTGGTGTGGTAAATATTGTAACCAAAACTGGCGGAAGTAAATTCCAAAGTAATGTTGAGTTGTGGTCAGGCGATTACTTGAGCACACATAAAGATATTTTTTGGAATATAGATAAAGTTAGTCCGTTTGCCAATTATAATTTTCTGACTTCGTTTGGCGGTCCAGTTATAAAAGATCAACTTACTTTTTTTGCAACAATTAGAAAGTATTATAATAGCGGATATATTTATGGACGTAATGTTTATAATCCACAAGGAAGATATAAATTAATTGACGGACAGTTTGAATCTAATCCCGGTGATAATTCATATATATCTATGAACTCAAGTAATAGATGGAGCGGACAAGGCACGATTGACTGGCGTATGTTCAAAGATCTCAGATTAAAAATAGATGCCTTCGGCAGTATGGAATCCAATCGTAATTATGATCATTTATATAGGCTAAATCCAAACGGTACAATGGGAGGTAAAAGCAAAGGCTATAGTTTTTTTACAGGATTAACACACACGATACTCCAAAATACTTTTCAGGAATTTACTTTTGCCTACAAGTATAATGATTTTAATTCTCAGCTTTATGATAATCCTTACGATTCACGTTATGTTCATCCGGATTCGCTAAATATATCAGGCTATCATTTTTTAAGAGCCGGAACAAATCTTAACCGTTTTCAGCGTAATACAAAAAGCATTATTGCAAAGTGGGATTTTACCAGTCAGATAGATAGAATAAATCTTACCAAACTTGGTCTGGAAATTCAAACAGATAAAGTTTTTTATGAAAATATTAATTTAATACCGGCTGTAAATACAAATGGGCAGCAGCTGGTTCCGTTTGTTCCATTCATTCAAGGTATCGAGTCACCGCAACATGATAGATTTGAACGTTCACCATTTAAATTCAGTGCATACATTCAGGATAAAATTGAATTTGAAAGTTTGATTATTAATGTAGGTTTACGTTTTGATTTGTTTAATCCCAATGGACAAGTACCAGCTGATCCTGAAGATCCGAACATTTACAATCCTTTTAAACAGGAACATATTTACAAAGATCTTAATGGTGATGGCAAGATTGGTTTAGATGAACAGACTGATGTAAACAAATTAACCGTTGCTGAACGTGAGGCGTTCTGGTACAAAAAGGCATCAGTAAAAACACAATTAAGTCCGCGCTTTGGTATTGCATATCCAATAACGGATAAGGGAATAATTAGATTTTCTTACGGTATATTCCAGCAAATACCGGAATACAGCCAGTTGTATTTAGGTGATCAATTTAAATTAACTTCAGCCCAGGGAATACAAGGTCCATTCGGTAATAATGATCTTAAACCACAACGTACAACAATTTATGAGCTTGGATTACAACAACAAATATTCGAGAATGTTTCAATCGATGCTACGGTTTTTTATCGCGATATCCGAGATTGGATTTCTTCAAGTCAACCGATACCTACATACCTGGCTGGAATTTCTTATTCAGAAAGAATAAATCGTGATTTTGCAAATGTTAAAGGAATTACACTCGCCATCAATAAAAGATTTAAGGATTATTTTTCTTTTGGGATCGATTACACTTTTCAGGTTGCTGAAGGAACAAACTCATCACCGGATCAAGAGTTTTATGCGCAACAGAATGGTTCAGAACCAACCCGCGTTTTAACCCCGCTCAATTGGGATCAGACTCATACGCTGAACGCAAATATTTACGTCGGTACTTCTGATTGGGGAATAAGTTTAATTTCTACTTTAAGCACCGGTCAGCCATATACACCAACTTTAATTCAAGGTGCTTATGCCGGCAGAAATATTTTAACAGGGCTTGCACAAAACAGCCGGCGTAAACCTCTTATTGCAAATTTGGATTTGGAGTTACACAAGAATTTTGACTTCTCAAATTTCAGCATGCAATTCTTTGTAAAAGTTTTCAATCTACTTGATATGAAAAACCCGCTTACTGTTTTTGGTGATACAGGTAAACCGGATTACACTTTGCAGGAAAAGACAGTTATTGAGTATGATAATAGTTGGTTTGCTTATCCAAATTATTATAGTGAACCAAGGAACATTTATGTCGGCACAAAAATCTCTTTATAGAGGAAGTGAAATGGTAAGATCAAAAATATTTTTGTCTGTGCTGCTTGGAATTGCATTATCAATACCGGTCAGCAGCCAGGTAATTTCTCATAAACCTTCAGATTTCAGAAGCGATGTTAATTATAGACGTAATTCTAATGTTGATGGTAACAATATAAGGGCAACAATTTTCAATTCAGGTTACTCAGGTGATCCATCAAATCGTCCTGATTATATTGAGTGGGAATGGCCAAAAAATACAAATCGAATTTATATTGCCCTCATTGATATTCTAATTGGTGGTGAAGTTCTTGATAACAGCGGGCAAATAAATCATCTTGTTGAAGTCCCACAATCACGGACTGATCCAACAACCGGTAATTCCTGGAATATGGAACCAGTCTCAGGTTTTATAGATCCGCAGCAAACTGAAATTGCCCGGAGTGATAAACTTAGCTCATGGCCTACAGCAGTTCAGAAAGGCTGGCGCGATAAGCGTACTGATCCGATAGATCCAGGATGGGTTGGTTCGTGGAATGGTTTTTTTGGAAAAAACATTTTTAATGCCGATCAGGAATTCTATTATGTTACTTCAGATGATCTTTACAAACGAATTCCTTACACTCCTGATACAACGGATAGATCGCGTGGAGGTCTTGGTCTTATTATGGATGTGCGTACTCTGGCTTGGTCACACATTTTAATTAATGATATCATTTTTTCAATTCACGATATTAAAAATGATGGAACAAAAACAATAGACAAAACATCATTCTCTATGTTTGTTGCCGATTGGGTTGGTGGTGATGATCCGGATGATTATCCCTATGTTGATTTGCAGACTGCAACTACATTCCTAACTGATGCCAACAGAATTGGTTCTGAAGCTTTTGGAACATCTCCGGTTGGTGTTGCGTCACTAAAATATCTGGAAACTCCCGGTAATCAGGTAAATGGAATTGATGATGATGGAGATTCAGATGACCATCCAGAACTAATTGCAGGCATTTCCGGCAATCCTGATACTGTTGTTCCGCACTTTACAACCAATGATTTTTTAGAAAGAACAATTAGACCGGGTGATAAAATTGTGCTAATTGAACCTGAAACATTTAATAGAATTATTACAACTTATCCAATTGGTGGCGGTACTGTTAAAAGTCTTGGTAAAGAATATGTGCTTCCTGTAAATGGAATTACTCTTAAAGAAGATACTCTTGCAAATGGTTTAGATGAAGATTTAAATGGATTAATTGATGAAAAAGAATCGCTTCACCTTTTCCATATTAATGAAATTACACAAACAACAAATCCAGTGAGATATATTAATTATTTATCTTTTGCTGTTGGTGATACAATCAAGCGCGGCTTTGTTGTAAGCCGAACAAATGCTGAATGGAATTATCAAAATGTTGCACCAATGATTGATGAATCGCGCGACGATGGATTTGATAATGATAATGATTGGGATGTATTCCTTGATGATAACGGATTAGACGGTGTTAGAGGTACCGGGGATGAAGGAGAAGGAGATGGAAAACCAACAAGCGGTGCAGGTACGGAATTCCCCGGAGAACCGAGCATTGATAAAACTGATGTTGGTGAAACTGATGCAATTGGAATTACTGCTGCATTCCAAATTCAAGATGGCATATTAAGTTTTAATACTTCACCGGATAAAGGGCTGTGGGATCTATTAATGATTCCTGGCAAAATAAATCTCGTAAGAAGAATCGGGGAATATCAAACATATGTATCATCAGGATATTTTCCTTTGCTGCCGGGTCAGAGACAAAGAATGGCAATTTCAGTTGCCATTGCCGGCGGTAATATTTCAAAAGATGCAGATATACAAAATGTAATTGATAAACAAAAAGAAGCAGCAAAAGCCTACAATGCCGATTATCAATTTGCTCAAGCCCCGCTGCAAGTTACCCTAACTGCTGTTCCTGGTGATGGCAAAGTTACACTTTATTGGGATAATGCTGCTGAAAGTTCGTTCGATAGATATATAGATAAAATTGGTGGTAATGGTAGTGACTTTGAAGGTTATAGAATCTACAGAGCAACAGACGCTGCATTTCTGGATTCAAAAATTATTACAGATGCATTTGGAGTAAAAACACTTATGCAGCCAATTGCACAGTTTGATTTGCAGGATGGTGTGAAAGGTTTACATCCGATTGATATTAAAGGAGTGAAATATTATTTAGGAAATGATAATGGTCTAAAACATGAATTTGTAGATAACGATGTTACCAACGGACAAAGATATTTCTACGCAATTACAGCTTACGATTTTGGTTATGAAGCTGCCCGGTTTGCTCCTGCAGAAACTCCAATTCAGGTTAATGTGTCTACGGATGGTACTATTACATATGGAAAAAATGTTGCGATGGTAAGACCAACCGAAGGCGCTGCCGGCATTATTCCCGCTGAAGTTGAATCATTAAACCATACAACCGGAGGTGCAAGCGGTACAGTAAATATTGATGTTGTAGATCCAAATCATATTAAGAATGGTCACGTTTACAAAATTTCTTTTAAAGATACTGTTTATAAAATTGAAAGTAAGGACGTATTTAAAACCAAATCTTTTACTCTTGAAGATACAACAACGCATTTAGTTTTGTTAAAAGATGATTCGCGAATAATTCCCGGTGATGAAATTCCTTTAACAGATGGTTTCCGACTAATTCTGGATAATATTCAGGAAATATCCTTTAATAATTTTAGAACCAGATGGAACAATCGTGATATTTATTCATTCAACTTTGATCCTTTTACATATCTAACAATCAAGGGTTCTCAAAATCCAAGTGACTATAAAATAATATTTGGTGATGTTGGAATTGGAAAATCAAAGGATACTACTTTATTTAGCAAAAAGTTTCCGGCTAAAGATGTTAATTTCAAAGTAATCAACTCAACACAAAATAAAAATGTTGAATTTGTTTTTAGCGAACGAGACGGCGATAATGGAAAACTAAGCATAGATTCAACCGGAAAAGTTGATGCAATATATTTCCTTGAAAATGATCAAACAGGAAAGAAACGATTTACATGGCAATTTGTACTGAATTTAAAAGGGAAAAGAAATCCTCAGGCTGGCGATACTGTAAACATTGTTCTCAACAAACCATTCCTTTCTTATGATACTTATAATATCAAAATGAAAAGTTCTTCCATTTTATTAGAGAAGGCAAAAAAAGATTTAGATAATATAAGGGTTGTTCCTAATCCGTACATAGCTGCCGAAACCTGGGAACCAAGAAATACTTTTACAAGCGGACGTGGTTCACGGGAAATTCATTTTATCAATTTACCAGCTAAATGTACAATCCGAATTTTTAATGTTAGCGGCGCTCTTATAAAAAAGATAGAACACGAAAATGCTTTTGAAAATGGAACTGAAATATGGGATGTGCTAAGCGATGAAAAATTCGAAATTGCATATGGAATTTATGTTTATCACGTAGATGCACCAGGAATAGGACAAAAAACCGGTACGTTTGCAATAATCAAATAAAAATTGAACAGCTATGAAAATAATTAACACAAAAACTGTAATTACAATTGTTCTGTTAGCAATTGTTTATCCTCAGCCTTTCTTTGCGGGGGGAATTAATAAAGTTGGAACGGCATCGGCAACATTTCTTAGAATACCGGTTGGAGCCCGTGCAGCAGGTATGGGCAGTTCATTTGTATCAATGATTGATGATCCGTCTGCTCTTTATTGGAATCCGGCAGTTATTTCATCTGTAAACTCGAATGCATTAATTTTTGATCATTCACCCTGGCTGCCAGGAATCAATTTTGATTTTGTTGGTATTGTGCTACCATTTGAAAATTTTAGTACGGTTGGTATTAGCGCTACAATATTACGAACAGATGAAATGGATGTAACTACTCCCGATGCACCAATGGGAACTGGTGAAACTTTTACTGCCTCAAGTTTTGCTCTGGGATTTTCTTATAGCCGCTACTTGACTGACAAGTTTTCAATAGGCGGGACGTTTAAATATATAAGAGAAACCATTTATAACTCCTCCGCCACCGGAATTGCATTCGATGTTGGGACGATATATGAAACTCCTTTTGCCGGAATTCGTCTTGGGGCAAGCATTTCAAATTTCGGTACAAAAATGCAGATGACCGGTGAGGATTTAAATGTACGAGTTGATATTGCACCGAATCAGGAAGGAAATAACCAGAGTGTTGTTGGTAAATTGAATACCGATGAATTTGACCTGCCACTCACAATGCGTCTTGGTATTTCCGGCGAGCTTGTTAAAAGTGATTTTATGCGGGTTACACTTTCTGCCGATGGAATTAATCCAAATGATAATGCTCAAAGTGTAAATGTTGGAACAGAGATTGGATTATTAAATGATGCATTGAGAATAAGAGGTGGTTTTAAAGATCTTTTCCTTAAAGAAAATGAAAACAATTTTACATTTGGTATCGATGTAAATGAAATAAAATTAATTGGTGGTGTTCTGGTTACTGCGGCTTATTCATTTCAAAAATTTGTTCATTTAAGAGATTCGAATCGGTTTACATTAATTATAAAATTTTAAAATTAATACAATTATTTATTGGAGGATAAAATGGGAAAAGTTATACGTAAAAAAATATTGTTTTATTTCTTATTCTTTACTGTGCTGCTCTCAGTTCAATCAGTTGCTCAAATGGTAACTGTAAAGATGAGAGTAAATACATCAACTTGTCTTGATACACTTAAATCAAACCACATTGTACTGGTTTGTGGTGAATCAGTAAAGAAAAATACTATTCCTACTATTACCTGGGATAATAAAACTGGTATAGCTGCTAAAAATATTGGCGGTGATTATTGGGAAGCCACTTTCAAAGCATCACCAGGAGATGAGATTAGATTTAAATTCGTTACTTATTTTAATCTTTCAACTCCAACATTTCATTGGACAGGTTGGGAAGGTCCAATTGATGCTGGCGTGTCATCTGGTGATAACAGAATGTTAATTGTGGGGAATAATGATACTACCCTTGCATTACAATTTTATAATGGCTGGGAAAGTAAAGTAAAACAATATTGGAGACCATTTAAATCAAAGCAAGATACAATAGCAGTTTATTTCAGAGTAAATATGGGTGGTACAGATTTCAATCCTGTAACGGGTTTAGTTGACGTTAGAGCTGGCTTACCATTAGGGGCAGATCCCACCTGGATAACAATCAAAACACTTGCACGCGAAATCAACAGTGTAAATGGTGGTTCGTTTTGGTCCGGAGTTGCATATGTTGCTAAAGCAAATGTAACATCCGGTGCTTTGCAGAAATATAAGTATGTTATTCAGCAAACAAATACCTGGGAAAACTTGGCAGATAGAACATTTATTTTCTCCAGCAATTTAATTGCATCAGGTGATACAACCATACATTGGAATTATTTTAATAATATGCCGCCAACAGGTCCAAAAGTAGATGCAAATATTTTATTCAGATTAAAGCTTGATGCATTAGAAAAAGCCGGTTTATTTAATGAAGCTCTTGGCGATAAAGTAGGAGTAACCGGACCAAAAGGTTGGGCTCCCCCAGAACCTGTTTTTGATACAGACCCAACAGTACTAAAGTTAACTTACAATTCGGATCTTGAAGAATGGAATTTGTTGGAACCATTTTCAAAGTTTCCAAAGGAAGTGATTTCATATAAATATTATATTGCATGGGATACTTCACGCGTAAGCCCAACCAATCCTAATTATATTCCCGGTCTTGCTTTAACTAATGGATGGGAAGAACCTGGTGTAACTGGTGGAGCAGATAGAAAATATATTTATACAACTAATCCTGAACAATCGCTTGCAGGTGATTTTGGAGCTGAGCAACAGTTCTTCAACAGCATTCCGCCGAATGGTGTAATTGAAAATCCAATTAGTGTTACATTCAAATTAAATATGGCACTTGCAACAAGTGCGGATTCAAATGCAACAAATCCTTTATTCAGACCAGGAATTGATAGCGTTTTCGTACAATTCGATGGTTGTATGGTTTCCATTACTCAAGGGAAAACAATGTATGGAACGGATAACCGGATTGAACTTTTAGATCCGGACGGCGATGGAATATATACCGGTACTATAGATTTAATCTCACCAACTTTCTATCAGCTATGTTATCGGGTAACTTATTCCAATGCTCCTGGTGCTTCTATTACAAATGGAGGAGGTAATTTGCTTGGGAGAAGATATTATCAGTATGTTCATCCAGTTTCTGTTGGGCAAGATGGAACTGTTACTTGGCCCACATCATTCGAACTATCACAAATGGAATGGAAAGCCTCTAATTTAACAGTTGAGACACCACCTGATCTTGATACTCCAACTGGTGTTGAAAATAAAAATTCTGCACATCTATTAGTATATTCTTTATATCAAAATTATCCGAATCCATTTAATCCATCAACTGTTATAACTTATTCAGTTCCGGAATATGCCCGTGTAAAAATTGAAGTTTATAATGTTTTGGGTCAGAAGGTTGCTTCGCTTATAAACAAAGAACAATCAACTGGAACTCATAGTTTAGTTTGGAATGCTCAAAATGATCTTGGTTCTAATTTAGCAACCGGTATTTATATGTTAAAAATGGAAACCGGTAAATTTATTCAAGTTAAAAAAATGTTATTAATACGATAATTTAAATGAAAAAAATATTTCTGATTTATATCGTTTATCTTTTTCAAATAAATGTTACTGCACAGGTAAATAGTGATTCCTTTATAAGAGGAGTGGATATATCGTTCACTCCTCAAATTGAAGATTTGGGAGGCAAGTATAAAGTTAATGGCGTAACCAAAGACGCACTTGATATTTTTAAAGAGAGCGGAGCCAATTATGTAAGGTTACGTCTTTGGTATGCTCCCTCTGATGGTTATTGTGGATTGGCAAAAACTCTTGATTATGCAAAACGGGTTAAAGCTAAAGGGTTTAGATTTCTGCTTGATTTTCATTACTCAGATTGGTGGGCTGATCCTGGAAAGCAAACCAAACCGGCAGCCTGGGCAAATCTTTCTTTTGATGTTTTAAAAGACAGTGTTTATGCTTATACAAAAAATGTAATCACTCAATTAAAAAATCAGAACACTCTGCCAGATATGGTTCAGATTGGAAATGAAATTACAGGTGGAATGCTATGGCCCGATGGAAAACTTTATGGAGTGCCTAATCCTGAAGATCAATGGAGAAAGTTCGGCGAATTACTGAAGCAAGGAATTAACGGAGTAAAGGATGCTGCCGGTGCAAATCAAGTTAAAATTATGATTCACATTGATAGAGGTGGCGATAATAATGGCTCAATTTATTTTTATGATCATCTGCTTGCACAAAATGTTAATTTCGATGTTATTGGACTTTCATATTATCCTTGGTGGCATGGCACTTTGATTAAATTGACTAACAACCTCAATGATCTTGCACAGCGTTATCAAAAAGAAATTGTTGTTGCAGAAACTGCATATCCATGGACACTTCAATATGAAAATGATGGACATGGGAATATAGTTGGCTCAAATACAACTTTACTTCCAAGTTATCCAGCAACAGTTAAAGGTCAGAAAGATTTTCTATTCTATTTATCAAAGCTGATTAAGGATACCAAAAACGGAAAAGGAATAGGATTTTTTTATTGGGAGCCGTCTTATATATCTGTTCCACCAATCGGATCTTCGTGGGAGAATCTTACTACATTTGATTTTAATGGCGAAGCATTGGAATCGCTTCAAGCATTTCAAAATATTGATAGTCTAAAATCCATTTCTGTTAGATTAAGAATAAATACATCTACAAATGGAGATACTATTTCTGTAAAAGATTTTGTCCAGATAAGAGGTGAAGTGAAAGGAACCAGTTCCAGTTTATTACCAGATGGTAAAATGGTTACCTGGGATGAGAATTCCCAATTGATTTGTAAAAATGTTGGTGGCGATTATTGGGAATGCCAGTTCCGAATGTATCCAGGAGATCAACTTCAATACAAAATATGGACGGGTAGAAATAAAAAAACGCCTACTTATCTAAGGTTGGGATGGGAAGGACCAATTCTTCCATGGGATAGCAGCAATGTTAATGCAAGATTATTTACAGCGTTATTAGATGATACAACGAATACAGTTGAATACTTTAATAACAATGGCATTCAGCAATTTCAATATTGGTCACTATTCCAAAATAAAACAGATTCTGTAGGAGTACTTTTTAGAGTAAACGTTTCTGAGTTAAATAAAAAAGGTTTATTTGATCCAACTGTTAATGGACCAATTACAGTCCGTGGTGATTCAGTTAGTTCTGCTAATATACTTTCTTGGTCAACAAATAAAATTATGTTAAAACGAGAAGAATCGAGTGTTGCTAACGGTTCCTTTTGGTCTGGAGTTGTTTATTTTCCCAAAAATAAAATTACAAGTGGAACAATAATAAAGTACAAATATTTTATTGATAACACTGCATTTGGTGGTTGGGAAAGTAATATAAATGATAGATCATTTAATTTTCCAAGTACGGATACTACTTTAGCATGGAAGTATTTTAACGATAAAATAATTCCAACAGGCGTTGAAGATCTTTTACAATCAGTACCCGAAAAATTTCAACTTACTCAAAACTATCCTAATCCGTTCAATCCAGAAACTACTATTAAGTTTTCAATTTCAGAAAGGAGTTTTGTTTCACTGCGGATTTATAATGTTTTAGGTAATCTTGTAAAAACATTAATTCAGGATGAAAAAGAAGCTGGCAGTTATTCAATAATTTGGAATGGTACGGAAGAAGCCGGCACAACAGTTTCATCAGGAGTATATTTTTTAAAGCTTGAGGCTGGAAGTAAAAACCAAGTCCGAAAAATGGTTTTGATAAGGTAAAAAAATATCCAATGATTTTTTATACAAAACATTTAAGTGAATGTAAAAATGAGAATGGTTAGAAATCTAATTTTGATATTTTTACTTATGGCTTCATTTGTTTATCCACAAAAAGATTCAGATAAAAACAAAGATGTTTTTGTGGATGAATCCGGAGTAATGCGATGGAAGGATTCAAATGAAGAAGTAAGTTTATTCGGTGTAAACTATACAACTCCCTTTGCGTATTCCTATCGCGCTCATAAGCGGCTTGGTTTATCCATTAAAAAAGCTATTGATATGGATGTAGCTCAAATGGTGCGTCTTAGTTTTGATGCGTTCCGTGTTCATGTGTGGGATAGAGAAATTTCAGATGAGTATGGAAACCTGAAACAGAATGAGCATTTGGATTTGCTTGATTATTTATTAGAAAAATTAGCTTCAAATGGAATTAAGACAATTATTACCCCAATAGCCTGGTGGGGAACAGGTTGGCCGGAACCAGATGAAAAAACGGAAGGATTCTCTCAGAATTATTCCAAGCAAGAGCTAATTACAAATCAAAATGCAAGAGCAGCCGAAAGAAATTATCTTAAACAATTTATCGAGCATGTTAATCCTTACAGAAAAATTAATTATAAAAATGATTCTTCTATTATTGCATTAGAAATTATTAATGAACCCTTTCATCCACAGGACGGAATAGAAACCACAAACTATATTAACGAGATGGTAAAAGTTATTCGCGATGCTGGATATTCCAAACCAATATTTTATAACATCAGTCAGAATTGGAGTGCCATACAAGCTCAGGCTGTAAGTAATGCAAATGTTGATGGCTTTTCATTTCAGTGGTACCCAACTGATTTAGTCCACAACAAAATGTTGCAAGGCAATTATTTGATGAACGTTAATAAATATTCTATACCATCGGAAAGTGTTATTGGATATAATAAGCGGGCAAAAATGGTTTATGAATCTGATGCCGCTGATGTTGGCGGTTCATATATGTATCCTGCTATGGCAAGAAGTTTCCGTGAAGCCGGAATGCAGTTTGCCACAATGTTTAGTTATGATCCGGTCCAGATAGCATGGAGTAACACAGAATATCCAACACATTACATGAACTTATTATACACGCCATCAAAAGCAATCAGCCTGATGATAGCTGCCCGAGCTTTCAAATTATTACCGAGGCAAAAAAAGTACGATGATTATCCGAACAATAATGTCTTTAGTCCTTTTCGCGTAAGCTACGAAGAGGATCTTAGTGAAATGAATACCGAAACAGAATTCTATTATTCGAACAATACTCAAAGTATTCCTTTAAATAAAAATTTACTCGAGCATATTGCCGGATGCGGCAGCTCTGCATTAATTAAGTATGATGGAACCGGTACATATTTCATTGATAAACTTGATGATGGAATTTGGAAACTTGATCTATATCCGGATGTAGTTTGGATTACTGATCCATTCGGTGCAAATAGTCTTTCCCGTAGTGTAGCTCGTTTGTTTTGGAATGAAAGGAAAATTAATGTTGATTTACCTGATCTTGGTAAAGCCTTCAAGATAAGTTCATTTAATAGAAAGGAAAAATTGAACATTGAAATAAATGAAAACTCATTTAATGTTAAACCTGGTATGTATTTATTAAGTCGCGAAGGTATATCATTTGGCAAAATTTTAAAACACCTAACTAAAGAAAATAATTTCTTTACCGACTTTTATCAACTACCAGAAAAAGAACCCAAGATTTATGTTATAAATAATTCGAAGAATGAAGTAACCGAGAATAAATCATTTGAAGCGAATCTAAAGATTTGCAGTTCAAAAAAAATTTGTAGTGTTAATCTTTTTATTAAAAGATTGGGCTGGAAAGGATTTGAAAAACATGAAGTTAAATTCATCAAAGGATTTGATTACAAAGTAAATATAAATTCTAATATCATTAAACCAGGATTGCTTCAGTATTGTATTGCAGTGAATGATGGACAAAAAACTTATACCTTCCCGGATGGAATAGAAGGTTCGCCGGATAGCTGGGATTTTAAATCAGATAAATTTTGGAATATTAAATGTGTGAGAAAGGATGACGCAATATTTCTTTTTGATGCGCTCCGCGATCAAAGAGATTTGATTTTTCCTCACTACAATCCTTCTATGAAATATAACTCTGATTATACGCTTGGTTCTTCTCCAGATAAAATAGCATTATCTGTACAAATTAATTTTAAGGGGTTAGTGGAAAAACCATTTGGGCTTCAACTTAATGTGGAAGATTTTTTGAAACCAAGGATGGAAGAATTGAATAAGTTTAATTTTATCACCATAAAAGGAAAAGCTTTACAAGACTCCGTATGTAATCTAACTATTCTCTTGAGGATGAAAGATGGTAATAGTTTTGCATCAAGTATTCAACTTATGAATAACTGGCAGGAATTAGTTCTACCTTTAAAATCTTTTATTGAAAAAGAATCCTTGGTACTTCCCGAATCTTACCCTTTGTTTTTACCTAAAATGTGGAAAAATTCAATGAATGAAAATCAAAAATTTAATTTAAACGATTTGCTTACTTTGCAAATAATATATCAGGATTCTGAAAATAGAATTGTGGGAAGCGAATACAAAGCAGGTTTCGAATTAGAAGAAATTACTTTAAACAAATAAATATTTTCGTTAGTAAGTATAATTCTGAATGAAAATTGATCTACATTGCAAATAATTCCTTTTCTACAGTCACAATGTATTAGGAAGGATATGAGAATCCATTCTAGTAAATTGCTGACGGTATCAGGATTAAACTCTTTAATTTCTATCAAAATATTGAGTAGGAATAATCATCCACAACGGAAATGCTTATCACTACGCGACTTTACAAATAATTCACAAATAGCACCACATCGTGCACACTTTTTAGTGATACTATTAAAGCAAGAGATCGTGCACGAACATCCCCATGGGGATGTTACCGATGTTTAGTAAATAATTAATTGCACAACATCGTACACACCTGCCTACCGAA